>CAYPSZ010000274.1:0-9228 GCA_964413125.1 uncultured Desulfobacterales bacterium | reverse complement strand
TCGGCGGCGAGGACCTTTGGAAACGTATCAGCGAAGAGGCCCTTTCAGCGGTTTTCGGGGAATAGAAAGATTTCAGGCCACGCCTGGTTTGCTCCTGGTGGCCAGGGCTAAGGCCCTTGATTTTGTCAGGGTGCGGGATGACAGTTTCACCGGCGCTTCGCCTCCCTACACCCTGAAGGTCTAGCACACGCAGGTGGTTGATTCGAACGAGCATAAAAACGACTATGGTACGGCGACACCTCTGGGCCGGGGCACGGTGCAGGGGTATCTCTTCCCTAACGGGTCCCATTCATGAGACATCTCTTGCGTAATCCAGGAAAGCCTTGACAAGAGGCGTACTCAGCAATTAGTTTTCTTTATATCCTATACTGGCTTACCAGAAATTCAAGCCGCTCTCTTGAGGCCCTTGACGATGAAGGAAATTGAGACATAATGAGCGCCGGCTTGAAACCCCTGAGTGGTTGGGGTTTCCGTGTAACTCCTTTATTGCTTTTGTGATCAGTGGTTGAAAGGAAGAATCATGGTTAGAGTCAAGCACTGCTGGGTTGTCTATGCCGTTCTGTCAATTGCTTTAATTATGTCTTTCCCCGGTTTTTCAGCCGCTTCGGGTGAGGATGCAACGTCGATTCAGGGGGGGGCGGATAGCAGTCAGCCCCGCCGTGCCGGTTTGCGCCTGAGCTTGAATGAGCTGATATCGATGGTTAACGAGAGGAACGAGCGCATCCATTATCAGAAGCTGGACTGGGACATCAGCCTGGATGCTGTTAAAAACGCCGAGGCCGTCTTCGAACCTGAGATGGTTACTTCGTACACCCACAGTAAGAACCACATGCAGAACACCAGCACCGAAAGGGCCAGTCAGAGTCCTCTTGATTTTCTTTTCGGTTCTCCTGGTGAAATAAGCGAGTTCAGCGAAAGAAACAATGACTACAGCGTGGCAGTTGAGGCTCTTGTTCCTACAGGGGCCAAAGTCAGGCTGGGCTACGACCTGAGAGATATCTCCAACAGCGTGCAGGCGGATGCCATAAACCAGGAATACAAGTCTTTCTTGGGCGCCAGCGTGGTGCAGCCCCTGCTGAAGAATGCCGGTACTGGTGTGACAAAGGCCAATATCCGTGTGGCCGAATCTGATGCGGATATATCTTTTCAGGGCTACCGGAGGGAAATGCTCCAGGTGGTGTCTGAAGCCGCTTCCACTTACTGGGACCTGTGCCTTGCACAGGAAAAGCTCGAAGTGAGGGGTGAATCAGTGCGGATCGCCCAGGAGATTCTGCGCGACAACAGGGAGAGGGTTCGAACGGGAAAGATGGCCGAGACCGAGGTGTTGGATGCTGAGGCCGGCCTGGCCATTCGCAAATCCATGGAGACCGCGGCACGGCAGGAACTGATTTCTGCGGTGAACAGGATCAAGACACTCTTGTCTTCACCCGCCGGGGAGATCGATGGACCTGTTATAGCGTCCGAGGACCTGCTGTCGGAAAAGATCCAAGCGGATTTTGAGAGCAGTTACCGGGAAGCCCTCAAGATGAGGCCTGAGTATCTGTCAACCATGAAGAAGGTGGAGCGCGAGGGGCTCCGAGTGGCATATGCGGAGAACCAGAGATGGCCCCAGCTCGACCTCAAGGCCAGTTACGGTATCAACAACCTGGATGTGGGCAAACCCAGGGATGCCAGGTACCTGACCAGGAACAGGGATTATGAGAGTTGGTCCGTGGGTTTGGAATTCAGGGTGCCCATATGGGGGGGGCAAAGGACCCGGAGCGAACTGGCAGCGGCTCAAAAACGAAAGCAGCAGACGCTCCTGGAATTGAAAGCCACGGAAGTGGCCCTGGCAAATGCTGTGGACACCTCCATCAAGAATCTCAGAAACGCACTTTTTCAGACTGACAACTACGCCAGGGCCGTAGAACTCAATGAACGTCTGCTGGCGGTGGAGTTGCAGCGGCTGGACGCCGGGATGAGCAACAGCAGGCGTGTGCTGGATCGTGATGAAGAATTGAACAGGGCAAAGGAGTATTACCTGGAGAGCCTGGTAAATGTCAGGAAGGCATTGATAGCGCTTGAATCGGTCGAAGGGACCCTGCTCAGTAAACACGGAATAGATATCATGGAGGAATTATGAGAACTAGCGCTTATTGCGGAAACACCACGCTGCACCGGTACGTTCTTTTCCTGCTTTTACTTTCAGCCGCAATTACCCTGAACCTGTTTATGAGCCCGCTCGCCACTGCTCAGCAGTCGCCTCTCATTTCCGGAATAACCGAGCCCATCAAGGATGTTACGTTGGCCCTCTCGGTCCCGGGCATTGTCTCCAGGATTCTTGTTAAGGAGGGGGACGTTGTGAACAAGGGCCAGAGCATCCTCCATCTCGACAAGCGTACCGAGGAACTGGAGGCGGCCCGGCGCAAGGTGATTTGGGAAAGCAAAGCCGAACAGGAAGGAGCAAAAGTCAGAGCGAGGACCCTGAAGGAGATATACGAATCCACGGCCGAACTTTACGAGTCCACCAGATCCATCAGCACAGAGGAATTGAAGATGAGCGAGTTGGAATACAGACTTGCTGTTGCTGAAAAAGAACGGCTGGATTCGGCTGAATTGAGGGAAAAAATCGAATATGATATGGCGCTTGAGGATCTTAATAAGCGGACCCTGAAGTCACCCATAACGGGTACCGTAATCAAGGTTTTGCACGAAGAGGGTGAGAGCACCGAGGAACACCAACCCCTGGTCCGCGTGGTGGACACGAGCCGCTGCCGATTCGTGTGCAACCTGGATGAAAGTTTGGGGCGGCTCCTTAAGAAGGGGCTGGAAGTGACTCTTATGATAGGGTCTGTTCAGGATCCCATTGAAAAGAAGGGTACTGTCTCCTTCGTGTCTCCCGTGGTGGATTCTGCGAGCGGTCTTATGGAGGTCAAAGTGGAGTTCGATAACAGAGACGGGGCCGTGAGGCCCGGTCTGTCTGCCAACATGGAGTTTGATCTATGATTCCGGGCGCGTAGGGAGTGTCTAAAAAACATGGCCACCGATGTCGAAAAGCGCTGATGAGGAACCATGCTGCATAGTCAGAGAGAATACGAAAACCCCGAAGCCGGAATGGCACGGATCCTCGAGAACCTTGAACAAGTGCGTCACTTCGAGGGTCAGCCACAGGAGTTTTGGCCGGCCTTCCTTGAGGCGGCATCCATGCTGGCCGGCGCCCGGTTCGGTTTTCTCCTGATTCAGGCCGCTGACGAAGAGGTTTGGCGTACCGTGTCACTTTGGCCCGGCGGCGGGGCGGGCGAGGTTCGAAGGATCGGACTGGGCCCGGTTGTGGAACAGATCGCCGAAAAGTCGGGATCCAGCGGCAGCGCATGGGTCTCCTCGGTTATGCCGGGGGTGAGGATTCCAACCGGGATAGTGGTGGGAATCCGGCTGGAGCTTCATGAAGAAGGCCGTCGCAGCGTCATGGTGTTTTTTGTGGAGGGGGCCGGCGAGGAAGGAGTTGGCGATCTCCTGCTCAGGCTTCACCTGGTGGCTGACATCCCTTCCTCCTATCAGATGAGCCGTATGGCGCTTCAGGCCAGGCATGACGTGGTGCAGTTCTCCGAGGCCCTGGATCTGATGGTGATCCTCAATGCCGAGAAAAGGTTCATGGGCGCCGCCATGGCCCTTTGCAACGAAATCGCTTCCCGGTACCGGTGCCAGAGGGTTTCCCTGGGGTGGCTCAAGGGTGCTTATGTGCGGGTTCAGGCCATAAGCCATCTGGAGCGGTTCGAAAAAAAGATGGACTCGGTACAGGGCCTTGAAGCGGCCATGGAAGAGGCCTTTGATCAGGATGAGGAGATCGTCTATCCCAGGCCTGAGGGTTCTTTCACAGTGGTCAGAGATCATGAGGCCTATGCCAAGTCTCAAGGTACTGAAAACATGGTCTCACTGCCCCTTCGGGTGGATGAAGAACCAGTGGCGGTGGTAAGTTGCGAGCGTCTCGAGCCCTTTACTGAAGTGGATGTTCGGGGGCTGCGGGTCATGTGCGATCAGGCCGCCCGCAGGATGGCCGACCTGAAGGCCCATGACCGATGGTTCGGGGCCAAAGCGGTTTCAAAAGTCAAGGACGGGCTGTCATGGTTTCTGGGTGTCGAGCACACCTTTGCCAAACTACTGGGATTAATACTTGCGGCGGCTCTGGCCTTCGGAATCTTCGGACAGTTGAACTACCGTGTGGAAGGGAACTTCATCGTCAGGACGGACGACCTCGCATTTCTGCCGGCACCTTTCGAGGGATATATCAGCCAAGTCCATGTGAAGGTGGGGGACCTGGTCTCACGGGGAGAGCCTCTGCTTTCGCTGGATACCCGTGAGTTGCTGCTGGAAGAATCAAGCGCCCTTGCCAACCAGATCAGGTACACCCGCGAAGCGGAAAAGGCGAGGGCCCAGAATGCTCTGGCCGACATGCGCATCGCCCAGGCCCTTGTGACCCAGGCCGAGGCCCAACTGGACCTAGTAAGATATCATCTGGAAAACGCCCATATCAGGGCCCCTTTTGACGGCATCATCGTGGAAGGGGATCTCAAGGAGTTATTGGGAGCCCCGGTCAGAAAAGGAGACGTGCTTTTCAAAGTGGCGCGCCTGGCCGAACTGTATGCTGAGATAGAGGTCAAGGAACGTGATCTGCACGAGATCCATGTCGGGGCGGACGGTGAGATTGCCTTTGTGAGCAGACCTGAATTGAAATTCGCGATCACTTTGGATCGTATTGACCCGGTGGCGTTGCCCAAAGAAGAGGGCAACGTATTCCTGGTAAAGGGTGACTTTCAGGAAGAACCTCTATCCTGGTGGCGACCCGGGATGAGCGGAATTACGAAGATCAATGTGGGGAAGAGAAACCCCCTGTGGATAGTCTCCCACCGGACCGTGGATTTCTTCCGAATGCTCTTGTGGTGGTGATATGGCCAAACCAGGGAAAACCTTCAGCGAGTCCTGGCACCGCATAGCCAAACTCAGGATCAGTCTGGGCCCTACGGTCAAGGCACGGAAGCAGCTTTTCCGGGGCGAGATCTGGTACGTCCTTTATGACCCCTTCAATAACCAGTATTTCCGGCTTCGACCGGAGGCCTATGAGTTCGTCGTACGTCTTCGCCGGGACCGAACCGTAGAGGAGGTCTGGGAGGAGTGTCTCCTCCGAACTCCGGACAAGGCCCCGGGGCAGGAAGACGTGCTTCAACTCCTGACCCAGCTCTATTTTGCCAACCTCCTGTACTTCGACGTGCCTGCGGACAGCGCCAAGCTTTTTGAGAGGTATAAAAAGCGCCGCCAGAGGGAGGTGCGCTCCAAATTGTTGAGCATCATGTTCTTCAGGCTTCCCCTTTTGGACCCCGAGTTCATACTCCGAAGGATAAGACCCCTGCTCAACATCCT
Organism: uncultured Desulfobacterales bacterium; assembly: GCA_964413125.1. Classification (GTDB taxonomy): domain Bacteria; phylum Desulfobacterota; class DSM-4660; order Desulfatiglandales; family HGW-15; genus JAIPEI01. The sequence continues at coordinate 3,834 of CAYPSZ010000274.1, read as the reverse complement.
TGTGGGGCCTGTCGGAGCCGCTGTGTGGCTTTCGGTGGTGGCATGGGCCGTTAAGGTCGTGGTGGACAACTTCGATGCCGCAACCTCCCAGTTCCAGGGGATACTTTCTCCAGGCAACCTGCCCCTTTTGTACCTGGGGCTTGTAATCGTGAAGACGATACATGAGTTCGGACATGCCTTTGTCTGTAAACGTTTCGGTGGTGAAGTGCATGTCATGGGAGTAATGCTGCTTGTGTTCACACCGCTCCCTTATCTGGACGCCACATCGAGCTGGTCTTTCCGGAGCCGCTGGAGACGGGCCCTGGTGGGGGCTTCCGGAATGATCGCCGAGATATTCGTGGCGGCCCTGGCGGCTTTTTACTGGGCTTACTCCGGACCCGGGGCATGGAACAGCATCGCCTACAACATGATGGTGATCGCGTCTGTCTCCACTGTGCTGTTCAACGGTAATCCGCTGCTCCGTTTCGATGGTTATTATATACTTTCGGATCTCCTGGACATTCCGAACCTGCACACCCGTTCCACGCGCCATCTTCGCCACCTGTGCGAGTATTATCTTTTTGGATACAAGGATTCCAGCAGCCCGGCCGAAACTCCTAAAGAGGCATTCTGGTTGACGGTTTTCGGGATTCTGAGCGGCCTTTACAAGGTGGTGGTATTCACCGGCATTATTCTGTTTGTGGCTGACAAATTCCTCCTGCTGGGCCTTATAATGGCCTTTTTCTGTATCTTCGCATGGGGCTTGGTACCCCTTTATAAGTTCGTTGTCTACCTGGCCTCGAGTCCCAGGCTGACCAGGAACCGATTGCGGGCCGTGTTTGTGAGCCTGCTTCTCTTTTGTACGATTTTCGGGCTACTGGGATTCTTGCCGGCTCCCAATCGTTTCAGGGCGCCAGGTGTGCTGGAATCGGTAAACTATGTGCGTGTGGTAAACAACGCACCCGGATATGTGAAGGAATTAGCGGTGCCTTCCGGGGCCGAGGTCTTTCCTGGAACCCCGTTGATGGTCTTCGAGGACAAGGAACTGGAGTTGGAGATCCAGCGTGTCAAGGCCCAGAGGGACGAGACCCTGGCAATGGAGTTGAGGGCGCGCACTGAACAGGCGGCTGATGTGGAGCCCATCAAAAAACGCCTGGAGACGGTGGAGGCCACCTTGAAGGACCTGGAACTGCAGGCCCAAGACCTGATTGTTCGAGCCCGCCGGCAAGGTATATGGGTGTCGCCGCGAAGCAAGGAGATGGTCGGCTCCTGGCTGCCGAGAGGGACCGTTCTGGGTGAGATTGTCGACCCTGCCGTCTTCCGTTTCGCGGCAGTGGTTTCCCAGGAAGAGGCATCCAACCTTTTTGTGGAGCGGATAAGGCAGGCTGAGGTGCGCCTTTACGGCCAAGTGGGCGCCAATGTGGAGGTCGCTGAGGTGCGTATGATCCCGTTCCAGCATGAGAGGCTTCCCTCGGCGGCTCTGGGCTGGCGCGGGGGCGGGCAGGTGGCGGTCTCGCCCTCGGATGAAGAGGGCGTCCAGGCGGCCGAACCGTTCTTTCAGATATATGCGTCTCTTTATCCCCATAAAGACGTGATGTTTGTGCATGGTAGATCAGGAAAGCTCAGGTTTACACTTGACCCCGAGGCCCTTTTGTTGCAGTGGGGCAGGAAACTACGACAACTACTACAAAAAAGGTATCAGATATGATGCTTCCGGCCCATGATTACCGTAGCACCCAGATCGTGACACCTGAGAAGCTTCATCAGGGGCTTGACGGGATGGTGTACGACCTCTTGGGGAGGTACAGGAGGTTTCCTGCCAGGCGGCGCAGGTATCGTGCAAGGGCCGAGGACATATCTGAAGAGTCACGTAAGCTTGTCAACTTATCGGATCGCAGGCTCCGCTCCCGGCTGGAAGATCTGGCCGGGGAGTTCCGGAGGGTGGGAAGGACCCCGGATTCCACTGTGGAAGAGGCTCTGACCTTGCTTGTGGAGGCGGCTCAACGGACCCTGGGGCTAAGGCCTTTCATGGTGCAGGTGTGGGGGGCTATGGCTCTGCATGACGGCTATCTCATTGAGATGGCCACGGGTGAGGGCAAGACCCTGACCGCCTGCCTGGCCGGGGCCCTTGCCGGTTGGAGCGGCAGGCCCTGCCACATAGTCACTGTCAACGACTATCTGGCGAGTCGCGATGAAGTTGAAATGCGTCCCTTTTACTCCTATTGCGGAGTAAGCGTAGGAAGCGTAACAGGCCTGATGGATCCGCGGGAGCGGCAGGATCAATACAAAAGAGGAGTCGTTTACACCACCAGCAAGGAACTGGTGGCGGATTTTCTAAGGGACCGCATCATACTGGGGCAATTTCAGAATGCCGGGCGCAGGGTGCTGAGGAGTGTGCTTCAACCCAGGCTGAGGGCCTTTCAGGGCCTTGTGCAGCGAGGAATCGACAGTGTGATTGTTGACGAGGCGGACAGCCTGCTCATAGATGAGGCTGTAACTCCCCTGATTATCTCCAGAGCACAGGAAAACCGGCCTCTTGTGGACGCCTGTGCCTCGGCATCCGGGGTCTGCAGCGAACTGGTCCGGGGTGTCGATTACAGAGTTGACCTCAAGTACCGCGAGATCCGTCTCACCAGCGCCGGTAAAGACAAAGTAGAGGGCTTGGCCGCCTTGATGCCGGCCATCTGGCAGGGGACTTCACGCCGTGAAGAGCTGGTGGTTCAGGCCCTGGTGGCAAGGGAGTTCTATGACCGCGACAAACAATACGTTGTGCAGGACGGAAAGATCGCTATTGTGGATGAATTCACCGGAAGACTCATGGCCAACCGGACCTGGCGGCATGGTCTCCATCAGTCGGTTGAGGCCAAGGAGGGCGTGGAGGTCAGCAATCCCAGCGAGACTCTTGCGAGACTGAGCTTTCAGCGGTTTTTCCGCTTCTTCAGGCGACTTGCGGGCATGACGGGCACGGCTAAAGAGGCCACCGGGGAATTCTGGCATATATACGGCCTCCCGGTAATGGTCATTCCCACGAACCGGCCCTGCGTGAGAAAGGAACTGCCCGACAGGATCTTTGCCGGTGAGGATGAAAAATGGGCAGCCATTGTGGAGGACATACGAAAACTGCACGAAACCGGCCGCCCGGTGCTGGTGGGTACCCGTAATGTCCGGGCGAGCGAAAAACTGGCAGCGTTGCTGGAGACCGAGGGGCTGGAGTTCAACCTTCTTAATGCGGTGAGACACAAGGAAGAAGCACGCATTGTGGCGGCTGCAGGAGAAGAGGGTCGCATCACCATTGCAACGAACATGGCTGGAAGGGGAACGGATATCAAGCTGGGTCGGGGGGTTGCGGAAATCGGCGGGCTTCATGTAATAGCGACGGAAAGACATGAATCCGGGAGGATAGACCGCCAGCTCTTCGGACGATGCGCCCGCCAGGGGGACAAGGGAAGTTCTCAGGCTTACGTGAGCCCGGAGGACGAGCTCATACGCCGGTTCGTCCCCGAGGTCTTCCGGGGTCAATTACGAACCGCTTTAACCATGAGGTTTCCGGGCTCCGGCCTGCTTGCCCACCAGGCGGTGCTTCAGGCACAGCGAGCGGCTCAACGGCTGGCCTTCCGGCAGAGACGAAACGTCCTAAAGATGGACACCTGGCTGGAAGAGGCCTTGTCTTTCACCGGGACTTCCGCCCAATTCTGAGGCGGGCCTTGTTTCCCAATTACGAAGAGCTGCCGCTGATAGCAATATCAGGAAGAACTCTCATCCTCCGTCCAATTCTTGCAGTGAAAAGCATTGCTTCAAGGTTACTTACAAAAACCGATACAATAATCTCTTGATTTTTTGCTGAAAACAGGTCCT
>CAYPSZ010000273.1:0-3918 GCA_964413125.1 uncultured Desulfobacterales bacterium | reverse complement strand
CGTGGCACCGGCGCCGGTCCGGATCATGGTTTGAACTTCTTGAATTGAAGGGTGGTCTTTTAACATTGCTGAAAAAGCCTTTGGATAATGAGTTTACGCAACCGTGGCAGGTCCGCCCTGCAGGCTATTTACATCCGGGCCGGGTCCTGTGTGTGAACCGGAAAGACCATTACAGGAAAGATGGTCCGGTTGCAAGGCATGCCTTTCCGGATCTGTTGTAGAGATCCGGAGATGAGCCCTTGACCTGGGTCGGGTATGATGTGATATGTGGAATCATAACGAACGATAAGGAGTTTTCTATATTATGACACGAGAAACAAGAGATGGTGCTCCGCCTAAGGTAATCGCCTCCATCAACAACCAGGTCAACCCTGAACAGTCCATTGACTTGGTTTACCTTGCAGAGGAAGGTGGTTTTGCCACGTCCGGCATCCGTACCAATTTCGATCTTAGGGAGATCCTGATCCCGTCCCACTTGGTCGCGCGGGACCTCCAGCTCATGGGGACGATTGTGTCCGCTATTCTGGAGCGGATATCTCTGGCTTGTGAAAGAGATTCGGTTTTCGAATATGCCTCCCGTTTCGAAGTTATGGGTAGGGAATATACTTTTACGCCTCACGGCCCGTATATGAGACTGGACGCCGAAGTCCCCGACCCCGCATATGTAGATGCCGAAGTGCAATGAAAAAGCGGCTTCGACTCTTAATCAGCGCCCGTCCATGTTGTGGGACCATGGCGTCATCGCGCTTAAGAACCCTGTGAGCCGGGCGCTCATCAGGTCGCTTGCGGCGGCTGGTGAGCGGGGCGTCAGTGGACACAGGTGGCATTGAGGGGAGGAGGCTCAGGGAGATCTTCTTGTTCACGGTGTCTGTCCAGGAAGGCAAGAACGGCCTCCACATATTCCGCCGGTCTCTGCTCATAGGTGTTATGCCCGCACTTTGGAAGCACAGCCAGTTCCCCCGAGGGGAGGAGCCGGTAAAAAGCCACGCCCTGCTCCACATCAAATAGAAAGCTCCTGTCCGGGTAGATTACGAGGCCGGGTCGGGAAACGGACGGCAGCAGAGGCCGAAGGTCGAAAAAGCCTGTACCGTAAGCACCTCCGTGAATTCGGAATAGATTGAAGAAGGGCTCGGCGTGCTCCTCGCCATGCCATTTGGACAGCTTATCACGAAGCCCCGGGTCCAGCTCCCGAAATGTCTTGGGAAACTTTTCACGGTTGAATTCGGGCATGCTCACCCTGCTGAAGCACTGGGTGCTGGAAATGGTGAGGGATCTGACATGCTCGGGGTAGTCCAGGGCGTAGTCCACGGCCAGGACGCCCCCCTCACACTGCCCCACCAAGTGAAAGGAATCAATCTCCAGAGCCTCTTTCAATCCGGCGAGTTCTCCGACACCTGCGGCCCTGAGGTCGGAACCGACATAAAAGGCCTCAAAGTCCTCACCTTTTTCAGATCGGCCGAATCCTCGCCGGTCATACATGACTACCCGGTAGCCCCGATCCAGCAGAGGAGGATATATCTCCTTCCACATCCGTGTGCATCCAAACCCGTGGTGAAGGAGAACTATGGCTTCTCCGCACCCATGGTCTTCATAATAGATACGAAATCCTCTTATTGTCTCAAAAGGCATGTGCGTCTCACTTTTCGCGCTTTTTTGTCGGGTGTCTGTTTGGATCTTCAAGACACATTATCATACGAAGAGCGATCGGGCAATCCTCGCCTGAGCTTATCTATGACGAGCCGCAAGAAAAGCCTTGTAAAACGTGTCAAGAAGTGATTTTATTCAATATTAGGTCTTTTGACACAGACAACGAACATCCAACAATAGAGAGGAAACACAAATCATGGATCCCAAGAAGATCATTAAAGGGCAACGCCTCCTGATTGTGGATGATGAGGAGGATGTCCTGGATACCCTCACCGATCTCCTGGAGGCGGCCAAGCTGGACCGGGCGTCTAGTTTCGAGGAGGCCAAGAAACTCTTGGAGGATAACGAATATGACCTGGCGATCCTGGATATTATGGGTGTCAGCGGATTTGAGCTGCTGGCTATCGCCCGGGAAAAGGGGATCCCCTCCTTGATGCTCACCGCCCATGGGCTTTCCGAGGAGAATCTCAAGCGATCCGCAAATGAAGGTGCCAGTTATTACGCCCCCAAGGATGAGGTTTTTAATATCGCCACTTTCGTGGCTGACGTTCTGGAGGCCGAGGACGAAAAAAAGAGCCCTTGGGTGCGGTGGTTCGAACGCCTGGGCCGCTATTATGATGGGCGTTTCGGAGGCACGGACTGGCGGGAAAAGGAAAAGGAGTTCTGGCAGAAGATGATGGCTTCCAAGGGAGGGTTGTAGTTCCGCCCTCCTATGTTGACTCCGTTCCTCGCTTTAGAAAGGCCGGGCTTCCTTTTTTTGCCGTGCCGCATTGCCAAAAGAGGAAGCCTTGCGCATGAAAACCGTGTTATTCAAACCATTCGTCTTTTGCCAGGTATACCCGTTTGCTTTAGCTTAATATCTTCTTTTTCCCTTGCTCCCCTTATAATACATAAATGAGGCAGGAAAGAGTGATCTACACAAGCCTGACGCAAGAGCATTTGCAGGACCTCAGGGATATGGTTCCCCCTGATCGAATCTCCACAGGGATCTCAAACCTTGAACTCAACGCCTGTGATGAATCCCACCATGAGGCCTGCCTGCCCGAGGTGGTTATTTGGCCGCAGAGTCCGGAGGAGGTGTCGGAGATCGTCCGCTACGCCGCCCGAAACCGAATTCCGGTTACGGGCCGGGGCTCCGGCAGCAGCCTGGAAGGAAACCCCATTCCGGTCTGCGGTGGTATGGTCCTGAACTTCAATCTCATGAACCGCATACTTGATATTCGGGCCGAGGACTTCCAGGCCGATGTAGAGCCCGGAGTGGTCTACCAGGATCTCAATGAGAAACTTCGTCACGAGGGCCTGTTCTTTCCTCCGGACCCGGGCGCTCGAGCCACACTGGGAGGAATGATAGCCAACAATGCGAGCGGTACAAGGACGGTGCGTTACGGCTCAACCCGCCGGAATGTGCTGAGGCTGAAGGTGGTCACGGCTGACGGGGAGATTCTCAGCATGGGTACGCGTTCTTCCAAGACTTCCTCCGGCATAAACCTGGTAAACCTTTTTGTGGGGTCGGAAGGAACACTGGGTATAGTGGTCGAGGCCACGGTGCGCCTGGTGGGACTGCCCGCTGCGTTTTCCGCGGCGGTGGCATCCCTTCCCACGGTGGAGGCCTGCGGCCGGGCCGTGTTTCAGATAATGCGCGCCGGCCTGAACCCTGCGGCACTGGAACTAATGAGCCCCGAGTGCATCGATCTGATGAACCGGGAGCGCGATCTTGGACTGCAAGTCTCTCCCACTCTTTTCATGGAATTCCATGGAGCCGCGGAACACCACCTGGCGGATGTGTTGTCCATGGCGGGCGACCTATGTGAAGAGGAGGGCGGAACCGCATTCAGGGCCGGCTTGGGCCGCGAAGAGCGGGATCGCATATTTAGGGCCCGCCACGAACTCAGTGAGATGATTCGCAGGAATTCTCCGGATCGGACACACACGACGGCTGATGTTGCTGTTCCCATTTCGGCCTACCCCGATATCATAGCCTGGAGCCGCGGGGCTTTGGAGGAGGCAGGGATTCCGGGGTACATATTCAGCCATGCCGGAGACGGGAACCTTCATCTCGTTTTCATGGGCAAAACAGGGGACCAGAAGGAGTGGGCCGAGATCGGGCGCATATACGACCGGCTTGTGGAGAAGGCTCTTGCCTTTGGGGGTACCGCCACAGGGGAGCATGGGGTGGGTATAGGTAAGAGGAAGTACATGGAGGCGGAGCACGGATCAGGTGTTGCCTGGATGGCCCGCCTCAAAGACCTCTTTGACCCTAACTGCATTCTT
>CAYPSZ010000272.1:0-40135 GCA_964413125.1 uncultured Desulfobacterales bacterium | reverse complement strand
AAAGGACCGCCGTGCCGATAACGACAGACGTCAGAGCTGGCACAGCGATCTTTATGTCGTGGTACTTAAGGTGGGCGAAAACCGCTTCGGGCTCTGTGTGGATAAGCTCTTCGACACGGAGGAAATTGTAGTCAAGGCGCTGTCAAAGCATCTCAAGGATGTAAAATGCTTCGCAGGTGCAACCATAATGGGAGACGGAAAGGTGGCCATGATATTGGATGCCGCAGGAATGGCAGATCATCAAAGACTGCGATTCAATGAAATAGGAGTCGAGGAAAGGAGGCGCATAAGGGAAAAGAACCGAGCGCGAAAAGGGGAAATTATGGAAGAGTATTCCATACTCCTTTTCAACAGTGCACCGGATGAGTACTTTGCCTTGCCTCTTGAGAAAGTTTCACGCATCGAAAAGGTGAATTCAGACATGATTCATCAAATGGGCTCCAGCGAGTTCGTGGATTACCGTGGGGAGGGTCTTCCCTTGATCAGGTTGGACCAATATCTCCCGGTCTCTCCCATTCCCGAAACCACAAAAGAGCTCTTTGTCATCGTGCCCAAATCCAATAAGACAGGGATACTTGCCTCCCGAATTGTAGATGCTATGGAAACGTCCGCCACCGTTCAAAACAGCAAGGAGAAAACCCGGGGTCTTGCAGGGACCTTTTTTCAGGACGGTCGCCTCACGATCATGCTGGAGGCGGACAGGCTCCTGGATCTTTCAGGCCGGAAAACAGATGATCCCGGCCCATCAAGACGAGGTTGTTCATCGTGGGCATGAGACAGTTTGTAACCTTCCGTCTGGACGACCGCCTTGTGGGCATAGATATCCTGAAAGTAAGGGAGATCAACCGGGCCCTTGACATCACTCCTGTGCAGCACGCCCCGGCATATGTGCGAGGGCTCGTAAACCTGCGTGGCCGTGCGGTCACCGTTTTTGACCTGGGAATCCGCCTGGGTCTATCCCGCCGGGAAATCACCGGCAACAGTCACAACATCATCCTCAAACAGGATGACATCGGACTTATGGTGGACGGAATCGGGGACGTGGAAGAAGTGGACGAAGAGGTGACCGAGGGCCCCCCCGCCAATCTCAGCGGCATAGGCGCTGATTTCATCGAGTGCGTGGTGAAGATGCAAGGCGAGCTTCTCGTAGTCCTTTCCCCGGAAAAAATACTTGAATTTCCTAGAAGCAAGGGAGATCTCACATGAAGGGCGACCTGTTTGGGAACACTAAGGTTCGAAACAAGATTATGCTGGTGGTGGGAACAGCGGTGGTTCTTTCAACGGCGGTGGTGGGCGGCTTTACCATACGCGACACTATCCGCAGGGCCGCAGGGGACATCCAGAAGACGGAAACAGCTCAAATCTCCCGCCTCAGCACCCAGATGAAAGACATTGTGAACGCATCATATCTGACCATGGAGAACAACTACAGCCGGTCGGTAACACCGGATGCGGTCATAAACCGTTACGGCCACACCCTGCGCTCATTGGCGGATATTCCCTACGCCGCGTTAAAGGCCCACTTTGATGACCTTATGCTCGCCGATCATATGAGGGAGACGGTCAGGGACGCCATAATCCAGGGGACGCAATTGACTGCCATGGCGTCCATTCGATCCATGCGTTTTGGTTCAAAAGGGTATTTCTGGATACATGATACATCGCCGAAAATGATCATGCATCCGATCCTACCGGACTTGGATGGTACGGACTTATCCGAATTCTCCCTGGATGGGGTCATGGTGACTCCGGAAGGAAGCGACACTCCACTCTTCAAGGAATTCGTGCGCGTAGCCCTCACTGATCCCGATTCCGGAGGTTTTGTATTATATGACTGGCCCGACCCTGAAAACCCGGGAGAGTGGTTGCGGAAGTTATCCTTTGTCAGGCTTTTCAACCCCTGGGGATGGATCATCGGCGCGGGCATCTTTGTTGACCGGGTGGAAGCGGACGCCATGGAACAGGTAAAGGAGTTTGTACCGGGAGTCAATTACGGACATGGCAAACGCCTTTTCCTTTTGAACTCCGAAGGCCTCCCCCTTGTTTGGCCCTCCACCGGCACGGACCATGCGAATATGGATCTGCCCCCTGATTTCATCAGGGAGGTACGTCTCAATGGACAGGCATTGACGCCGTATGAAATAAACACGGAAAAGCCTGAAAACAAGATGCAGAAGCTTGCGTATGCCCGGATATTCGAACCTTGGAACTGGATAATCGGGACTGCCGTAGACATGGGGGACCTCCATGCCCGGATCGCCGCCGAGCAGGAAGGGCTCAAGGAGATGGTGAAGAATCAGGTCTTGTTCATTCTGGCCTCCACACTTGGTATTGTTGCTATCGCGCTGCTCCTGGCATTTTTCATGACGCGCAGGTTTGTAGAGCACCCCTTGCACGAGACCGTGGGCGTACTCAAACAGATCGCCAAAGGTGATGTCACCAGGAGGCTGCCGGTGAGCGGCTCGGATGAAATCGGCCAACTGGCGGGCAGTCTGAACGAGGCCGCTACACGGCTTCAAGAGATGGTCCTAGGGCTCACTCGAACCAGCGACACCATTCTAGGGGCTTCACACACGCTTAACGAGACCTCGGAAGGGCTCTCTCTTCAGGCCACCGAAATGGGTGGCCGTTTTTCCAAGGCCGAAGAAGCGGTCCGCAGGACCGACGAGAATATCAAGAGTATGGCGGCCGCCGCAGAGGAAGCGAGCACGCAGATAGCCGCGGTATCCTCCTCCTCCTCCGAGGTGTCAGCCAACATGGAGCAGGGACAAAGAATCACCATGGATGTGTCCCGAAACCTGAATACGGCCGCCGAAGATGTTGAACAAATGGCCCTTTCCATTAACAACATCGCCACTGCCATAGAGGAGATGTACGCCTCCATGAACGAAGTGGCAAAGAGTTCCTCCAGAGGTGCGAGCGTTGCAAGCGAGGCGTCCTCCAAGGCTGCAAGCACATCAGAGCTTGTGAACAACCTGGGCCAAGCCGCCGATGAAATCGGCCAAGTAATCGACCTGATAAACGGCATTGCCTCGCAGACCAACCTGCTCGCGTTGAACGCCGCCATAGAAGCGGCCGGCGCCGGAGAGGCCGGCAAGGGATTCGCTGTTGTGGCAAACGAAGTCAAGGAACTGGCAAGACAGACCGCCGGCGCAACTGACGAAATAAGGGACAAGATCAAGTCCATGCAAGCCAACACGGAGTCCTCCATTCAGGCCATAGGTATAATTGTGGAGGTGATTCTGGAAATCAACGACATAATGGGAACAATTGCATCCGCCGTGGAGGAACAGACCGCCACAACAAACGAAATCTCAAAGAACATTTCCGAAACGGCCGCCAGGTCCAACTCGGTGTCTCAAAGCGTCCACCAGGCGGCTGAGCAGGCCACAACCACTTCCGAAACCATGAAGAAGAACGTCGATCTGGAGCTCCATGTTTCCCGAAACATAGAAGAAGTGAGCCGGGCCGCAGCGGCCATAGCAAAAGATGCGGCAGAGGCGTCTTACGGCACGGACGAGGTGAACAGCAACATAGCTCACTTGAACGATGCACTAAAAGTCACAGGCCGCAGCGCCGGAGAGGTGAAGGCCCATGCGGAACCCCTCTCACATCTCGCAGCGGAGCTGCAAACCGCCGTGAAGCAGTTTAAAGTGGATTAACACACCTGCGGCTACACATGGGACTCTGAATAGAAAAAGGGGAGAAAGAAATGAACATCCTTATCGTGGACGATCAATCCACCATGCGTAATCTGCTCCGTGGAATGTTGGGTAAGATGGGCTTCAGCAGCCTCGATGAGGCCGAGGACGGAGACGTGGCATTGAACAAGATGAAACAGCAGAAATATGATCTGGTTATCTCCGACCTTCATATGCCGCGTATGAGCGGCCTTGAACTGCTTAAGGAAGCCAGGGGCACCCGGACACTCAAAGACGTCCCGTTCATGATGGTGACCACCGAGAGCAGCAAAGACGCCGTCCTCGAAGCCATCAAGCTCAAGGTGAACGGTTACATAGTCAAGCCTTTCACACCGGAAACCCTTCAGGATAAGATGGCCAAAATGGGGTTTGTCCCAGCCGAACCAGCCTGATGGGGAACCGGCAGGGAGTTGGAGGGACCCACGGAGGGAAAAGTATGCAATCGGAAAAACGTTTCGTCAGACACTTGAGAAGCCGTTTTCTGGATGCTTTGAACAACCACCTTATGCAGATCAGGATGTCAGATATGGGAGACTATTATGAAACCAAAGAGGACCTGATCGAGATGCTCACCGCCGAGGCCGGGTATCTCCAAAAGAAGCGGGATCTTATCCTGTCTGAGATCAACGCCTATCTGGACGGGCCTTGACGGGGCCATACAGGCCGGTGGAGAAGACAATATTGATCGAGAGCCTCAAAGTCCTAATTGTCGATGACAATCTGTCCTACCGCAGGTTTCTGTCCCGAGTAATTGAGCGAATCGATGGGGTGGAAATCCTTCCCTCGGCCGCCAACGGCCGCATAGCTCTCGAACGCATGAAAAACCACCCTGTAGACCTGGTGTTCCTGGACATTCACATGCCTGACATGAACGGGCTGGAAACCCTTCGCATCATCCGGGATGCCCATCCGGGGGCGGGGGTGATAATGATGAGCGGGGAGTACGGTGCTGATGCCGACATGGTGGTCCAGGCACTGGAATCGGGGGCGGTTGATTTCATACCTAAAGGGTTCCTTGATAATGACATCAACAGCGTGGCCTCCCTACAAAAAACCCTTGGAGTCATCTTCAGTCAGTTTCAAGGGCGGAAGAACCTAAACCAGGCAAAGCGAATTTCCTCTTTGACGAAGTTTTCTTCAATAGGGACGAGTGGAAGTAGGCACAAGGGAGTAGACCTCCCGGGGGCGAACCAAGAGGAGACCGGAAATCCGGCGACGCCGTCAGTCTGTCTCAAAGATTCGGTTCGTCCGGTAGAAATTGATGTGGTGGTCATAGCCGTATCCACCGGCGGGCCCATAGCCCTGGGTCAAGTAATACCAAGGCTGCCTGAAGACCTCCAAACGCCGGTGCTCATAGTTCAGCATATGCCGGCTTTTCTTACCTATTCTCTTGCCCGGAGTCTAGACGGGAAATCAGCCATCCATGTGTGCGAAGCCTCGGCAGGAGAAACCCTTAAGCCGGGCACCGCATATTTGGCCCAGGGCGGAAAGCATCTCCTTGTGAAATCGAGACCCTCAGGGGGAGGAGCTTCAAAGGAGTTTTTTCTCGCCCTGGGTGACGGCCCGCCTGAGAACAGCGTGCGTCCCTCCGCCGATGTACTGTTTCGCAGTGTCGCCGAAACCTTTAACGGAAACACCCTGGCAGTAATCATGACCGGAATGGGCAGCGACGGCGTGAAAGGCGTGCATGCATTGAAGGAACGGGGGTGTTATTGCATAACCCAGAGCGCCGAGTCCTGCGTCGTATACGGCATGCCGAGAGCGGTGGTGGAGGCCGGGCTTTCCGATGAGAGCGTGGGACTTTCCGCCATATCAAAGAGAGTCGTAGAACTGGTCAAAGTTTCGAGAAAAGGGAGACTGCCGTGACCTTGACCATCAGCCCTCGGGAATTCCTCATGCTTCGGAGGTACATCGAGGAGCAGTGCGGAATCAGCCTGGGAGACGATAAGTCCTACCTGATACAGAACCGCCTGTCCAACCTGGCCATGGAGTATGGTTGTAAGACATTCGGAGAACTCTATCACATGGTCGGCAATGCAAGGCCGTCCACCGAGCTGAGAGATGCAATACTGGATGCCATTTCCACGAATGAAACCCTCTGGTTCCGCGATAATCATCCTTTTCGCATACTCGGCCGATACATCCTCCCAAGGCTTATGGAAGAGATCAACAAAGGACGGCGGAAAAGAATAGCAATCTGGTCGGCCGCGTGTTCCACAGGGCAGGAACCTTATTCCATAGCCATGACGGCTCTCAATGCCTATGAAGAAGCCGGCCGTCCTGAAAAGTGTTCTCGCCAGGTCAGCATCATCGCATCGGACGTATCCCGCAGGTCCCTGGCAACTGCTGTAAAGGGAATTTACTCCGAATCCACCATGAAGCGGGGTATGACCCCCATGTATCTTACCCGGCACTTCCATAAACAAGGAAATCAGTGGCAACTCTGTGACGAGATTCGAGAAATGATAAGCTTTATGCAATACAACCTGAAAGATCCTCCCCCCAGGGCCTTGGGCTCCTTGGACGTGGTTTTTCTAAGAAACGTCATCATCTATTTTTCCGATGAATTCAAGCGATCCCTTTTCCGGAAAGTGGCAACCCTGATGAGTCCTCGAGGTTTTCTCTTCCTGGGAACGAGCGAGACCGTGAGCAGCTACACCGACGCCTTCGAGATCATTGAGGACAATGGAAACGTATTCTACCGGATCAAGCCGTGAACAGTGCTTGAGCCGGAAACCTACCCCGCCTTATCCTTCGCCGGCTGCAAAATACACCTATTGATATCACCACTTGCGGCTTGATGACCTCCGTGCTAGTTTTCATCAGTCGAGTTCAAAGGCTGATCCGGCCATAGTTCTCCACCATAGGCGGAAAGTCCATTTTAACAGCAAGACCAAGAGGAGAGACAGCCATGCCCGGCGAAACCGTGGTAACCCGTTTTCCACCCAGCCCGACCGGATACCTGCACATAGGAGGAGCGAGGACGGCTCTTTTCAACTGGCTTTATGCCAGGAAAAACCACGGCAGGTTCATATTAAGGATCGAAGACACCGATGTGCAGCGCTCCACCGAGGAAGCAACCCGGGCGATCCTCGAATCCATGGAGTGGCTCGGCCTGGACTGGGATGAAGGCCCGTTTTTCCAAAGCCGCAGGTACCATATCTACTCATCATTCATAGAGCGACTGCTGGCAACAGGAACTGCCTACCATTGTCATTGCTCACAAGAAGAACTGGACAGAAAGCGAAAGGAGGCCCGTTCACTTGGTCTGAAACCCAAGTACGACGGTACCTGCAGGGAACGCGGGCTCGGCCCCGCTCCCGGCTCAGTGGTTCGCTTGAAATCCCCTTCCACAGGAATAACAGCTTTCCAAGACGCTGTAAAAGGCTTGATATCCTTTGACAACAGCGAGTTGGACGACCTGGTCCTGAGGCGCTCCGACCAAAGCCCCACCTATCACCTGGCGGTGGTTGTGGATGATATCACGCTCGGGGTAAACACCGTGATCAGGGGTGACGACCATGTGAACAACACTCCCCGTCAGATCATGATATACCAGGCGCTGGGCGAACCTCTTCCCAAGTACGCCCACGTGCCCATGATCCTGGGCCCCGACCGAACCAGACTCAGCAAGCGACACGGAGCCACATCCGTTTTGGCTTACAGGGATATGGGATACCTGCCTCAGGCCCTATTGAACGCCCTTGCCAGGCTGGGTTGGTCTTTCGGGGACCAGGAAAAATTCACAAAAGACGAACTCATCGAAAAATTCAGCCTTGAAAGGGTCGGGAGGTCAGCCGGCATTTTCAACGCGGAAAAACTGCTGGACCTCAACGCCCGGTACATCCGCGAGTCCGATCCCGGGGAGATGGCAGGGTTCCTTGTGCCGTTCCTGGAAGAACTGGGCCTCAATAACCTTGACCCTGACAGAATCATTAGGGCCGTGGAAACAATGAAACCAAGAAGCCGAACTCTCCGGGAAATGGCGGAGGGGGCGGCCTTTTATTTCCAAAGCACACTGTCCTATGAGGAAAAGGCCGACCGGAAGTTTCTCAAGACCGATGTGCTGGAGCACATGGAGGAATTGAGAAATCGCCTTTCCGAGTGTGACGATTTCAGTGAAAACTTTCTGGAAGGACTTTTTTCCGATTACCTGGAGGAAAAGCAGGTCAAACTCGGAAAAATCGCCCAGCCCCTTCGAGTGGCCCTGACCGGCAAGACAGCCAGCCCGGGCCTTTTCGAGGTCATGGCGGTTCTAGGGAAAGAAGATGTTATCCGTCGCATCGACGCGGCCATCAAGCACATCCGAGCCAAATAAGACGCTTTGTCCACACCGAAGCATTTCAGTACGCCACACAACGGAAACCCAGAATATTGGAGACTGTTTTCCTGGGTAGTGCGATGCGACTTGCAAGGGTGACGCTGTTACCGGCGATCCAGCTCGACCCCTTTGCCACCAGATATGTGGAATTCACTCTTTCATCCACGGACATGGTCCACTCGATTACGTTGCCGATCCCGTCGGCCAGTCCCAGGGGATTGGCATGCGAAAGGAATTCATCCACGGGTGACGTGTCTCCTATCCAGCTTTCCTCCACATTGCAGGCGTTCCGTTCCCAAACGTCACCCCAGGGCAGAGGATTTCCCCGGCTTGTCCGCATGGCCCCTTCCCACTCTTCCTCTGTGGGCAAACGCTTTCCGGTCCAGGCCGCAAAGGCCATGGCATCTTCCAGGCTCACCTGAACCACCGGGTGGTTGCGCTTGTTGTTCAGTGTGCTGTCGGGGCCAAGAGGCCTGTACCAGCAGGCCCCCTTCACCCGCGTGCAGGCGATTCCCGACCTCACATTCAGGATTTCCTTTCCGCTCTCTTCATCATCACACCGGCCATATCGCCCTTGATACACCATGCCGTAGCCTATTCGCTCGGCCGTGGTTCTGTAGCCGGTCTTCTCCGCAAAGACCTCGAAAAGGGCGTTGGTGACCGGAAATTTACCGATGAAGAAATCGGGTAACTCCACCTGGGTCTCACTTACACCTTCCCCGTTGGGTGAAGGGACATTCACGTGATAGACTCCCCCGGGGACTAGGATATACTGGTTGTAAAAGCGATCCATGGCGGCAAGGGAATCGTTGAAGGCCTCGGCCAGGACCCGTGCCTTTTCCGGGTCCAATGAGCCGTCACCGGTCTCGTCCGTCGATCCGTCCCATTTGTCCGGAGGGGAAATCGAGACTGAAGCCCCCTCCCCGGCATCATCCAGAATCACATCCTCAACATCTTCATCCGCCTCCTCTCCCTCATCTTCTTCCTCCACCTCGGCGTACTCGAACGGCTCTTCAAGGGCTTCATCACAATCAGGGACATCCCCCTCTTCTACTTCAAAAGCAAAAGGTTCCGCATCCGGCTCTTCATCCATGATCTCATCTTCAGGTAAGGTCACCTCTTCCATCTCATTGTCAAGAGCTTCTTCAAGCTCCAAGGGCTCTTCTTCAGCAGCCTCGATGATCTCCAGATCCTCATTGCTCTTTATATAATCCTCCTCATGGTGGTTGTTCTTTCCGGCCCCTGATATCCCCACCTCCTCAGCCAGACCGCGGATTGCCTTTCGAATTGATTCAAGGGACATGGAGTCCGACTCGGACCCACCGCTTCCCATCATTGTTCGGCCTCTAAGGACATCCTGAGCGCTTTTCAGCGTTTCCTCGATCTTCTGAAGATCAATACCGGTTTCAAGGCCCAGGTCTCTGAATCTTGCAAGTGCCTGGTCCTTGGCTTCATCACAGATAGTAAAGTGGTAGTCATTACCGATGATCACACCCTCGGGGTTTTTCCCCGCACGGTAGAGGGCCATCAAGTCCGCATTGACCGACGATCGAAGGCTGCTCAGGTTTTTTCTCCTCGAAATGGGTACGCTTAGGTCTTCAGGAATCTCCCATACTATCCGGATGAGGTCGTCAGCGCCATAAGAGGCTTTTGTGCCCGTATCCATACAATTGATCCGGATCTGACGAAGGGCGTCAACAAGCCTGTATTTGGGAGACTGTCGATTCCGGTAACCCAGGTCTTGGGCGGCCTGCTCTATTACTTCGAGGCTCACCATTTCGGGCCAGCCGGGAGGATTGTTCATGACTTCAGACAATGCCGTATCCCGTCCTTGTTCATAAAAATACAATAAAACCAATTAAATCAGTGCAACCAAGTAGGCTTAGGCAGACCATGGGGAACCCGGAAACCTTTGGGACCCACTCTTTAAAGCGTTACATGGTATGTGTTTTGCATTAATCGTGCCGAGTAGGGTTGAGTTTCAATGAACGGACCATCCATGTGCTGCAGAAACAAGGCAAGGCATCAAACAAAACCGATGCCCGTAAGACTTCATTTTCGAACAGAGTCACAGGTGCCCGTAGAACAGGAAAGCAACTACTTGAAGGAGTCATCCATATGAAGGTAACCAATAAAGAGGCAATCAAAAGCTTTGAAGTGGAACTTATCGACGGTATTGCGGCGGATCTTGACTGGGAGACGGTTGAAAAACTTTTCATGGAAAAGCATGGACTGCCACTTGGAGAGGAGGTTTCATTCAAGAAAGGTGACATCACTGTTCATGCAAATGATATCGCCTACCTCCTGGAATTCGATATCAAGGTGCCGCTTTCCATGCTACTGGACCGGGAAGGAAACTGCATTACCTTTCGAACCGCCCCATGTTCAGAAATCGAACACCTGAGAGAACAAGAGTCGGAAGAGATCAAGGCATCGTATACCCACGCGGATTTGACAAAGGTGGATGAGACGGAAGTTTTGTGATTGCAGGGCATTTTTGCGTCATGCCGCTTGAAAAGCCCTGATTCTAAGACTCCGGATGATAACATTAAGAAAGGTCTCCCGCCATGGAATACAAACCGGATTCGCACGCCACCGGCAATCCTATGATGGAAGTGCTGGATCGGACCCTGTCAAGCCACCTGGAGCGGATAACCGGAACCAAGCAAGGTATTCAAGGTCTTCCCATAGACATTGTGACAGTTGCCTGTATTGTGTTGCTGGCGGAAAGAGCCCAAGAGCACGACCGTGCTCAGGCAACAGACAGGATTTACCGGAAATGGGAGTTAGAGCAAGACCTGGCGGAAATGGGCCTTGCAGACGAACAGCGGCTCCAGAGGACCATGTCTGCCATGGCAAGCACAGGTTACATGGAGATTGACTCCCGTGGAGGCATAACGCCTGGAAAGGCCGTAACTTCCATGGCCCGTCTCTTGGACCACTCGTTTCCCGGAATGCCGGGCATTAACCTTGTGGCCTATTTGGTGCAGACTCTTGATGAGGTGGAAAGCGGCAGGAAAGGGGCCAAGGATGCGGTCATGCAGCTTGACCAAATGCTCAGGCGTCATGGGGCCCCCGGTTTGCGCGGAGCTTCAGGTCCCTCAAAGCCCGAGCGTACCGTATCCCCCGGAGACACGTTAAAATCCGCCTCCAAAATCCACCATCAAAAAAAGAGGCGTATGCGCCTTAGTATTCCGGCTGAGATGGTGTTCCCGGCTACTCAGGAAACCTCCCCCCCCGAAGAAAGCCTTTTTGAGAGCCCGGCCCGGGAAGGAAGGAAGGCCGAGGGCGATTCGGAAACCGAGATCTCGGATGACCATATGGGTCAGGACACGGAACCCGTCTATCCCTCGGAAGAGTCTCCAGATGGGGCATCCACGGGCCAAGATCTCGCCGAGCACCCTGAAGAAGGAGGCCCTGTCGAACACACCTCGGATTCCGGCGCTTCGGCCCCGGATCTCCCTTGTGAAGAGGAGATTCAAGAGGGGCGATGGTCAGCGCCAGGGTCAACGCGATCTACAACCGAGGCAAACTCCTTCGAGCAAACCCCTGAACTGGATAAACAATACTCGTTCCAAGAACCCAAAGGAAAACAGCCGGGCGTTAGGGAGGACTTTGCAGCGGTCCCTCTTTCAGAAGACCCTATTAATGAAAGGGTGGCGGCCTTTGAGGAAGAGCTTGCAATGCAGTGCCCGTTGTGCCGCAAATCCTCCGTCATGGCCTTGGAAACGGCCAAGGGACGCACCTACTACAAGTGCGGCGACGAACAGTGCTTATTCATAAGCTGGGGAAGACCCCATCACGTGGCCTGCCCGCTTTGCGGAAATCCCTTTCTTGTTGAGTCTTCCTCCGTTGAAGGCTCCGCGGGCTTAAGATGTCCACGTGCCACATGCCGTTACCGTGAAGGCCCTTCAGACAAGGAGGAAGGGGCGAATACTGAAAAGATTGCTCCTAGACGACTCTCATCCGGCAAAGCAACACCGCGCAGACGCGTTATTCGTCGAAGGGTAATGCGAAAGAACAGGTAAGACTCAATAGGGTCCTTCTAGGAGGAGACCCTGAGGTATTCCTGGACCTGTGGTCCCAACTCCGGGGTGGAGATCAGAAGGTCTTCTGCGATCATGGGCCCTTCCAGGTAATCGTTCAGGAAAAACTCCGATCCATCCCTGCGAAAGATCTTACCACCTGCGGACTCTATAATGACTCTAACAGCTCCAAGATCTGCATAAGATACGTTATGGATGAGAGTACCCTCCGCCATACCTGCGGCAACGTAACAAGCATGGCCGGCCGTACAACCAAGACACCGGATCTTTCCCGGAAAGTCGGTCTCATAACGCTGGTGAAACCGCGAATATGTAAGAAGCACGCTCTCGTCGCTCAATGCGTCCTGCCCGGAGACACTGATCTCCACGCCCCCCCGAAATGCCTTTTGATCGGCCCTGGCATGAAAGAGGTCTCCGGTGGCGGGCATGAAAACGAGCCCCAGCAAGGGCCAGTAGTTCTCGAGAAGAGCCAGGGACATTCCCCATATGGGAATGCCGGCCTGAAAATTGGCGACCCCGTCCAAAGGATCATACACCCACAAATATCTGGCACCCTCGTGGCTGTAACCCCTTCCCGCCTCGTCGTTCTTGAAGACCCGGTGATCCGGAAAACGCGAAAGGAGCTGCTCCATGAAAAGATCCGCAAGTTGTAAGCCGGCGTCTATCACAAGCCCCTTGTCAAACTTGACGCGACTCGCGCCATGACCGTAGAAAGAAAGGGCCTTGTTTCCGCACACCCTTATCGCCTCATTCGCAAAACCAGCCAACTCCTCAATTCCGTAATCATCCGTCACCTGATCTCCTCCTCTCTCTCCTGCATGATTCTTGAATTTTTACACTGATTCTTGATCAATGTCAAAATTGAGCGGCAGGCTCCCTGAGTATCATGCCGATCGCCTCCCCGGCCCGAGCGGCGATGTTCGGGTGTGTGTGTCTTAAACCCTCCACCTGGCGGAGGTGGTCCGCGGTTCGCATGATCAACGAGGCCATGTCTCCCTCATCAACAGGCACCATATTTAGAAGTTCATTCCAGTCGCTGCCTCCTGCCCACATGTAAAGGGCCACGACGGGCCAGAAACGGATATCCGGGTCAGGAAAACCCCTTGATGTCTTGGCTATACGGATCCCGTCGATCACATCCAGGACACGCTCCCATGCCTTCATCAGGGCCCCGAGTTCCGTGGTCTCTGAGATTTCAATTGCGACGTCCAGATCACGATCCCAGACAAACGGAGCGATTATTCCGGCCATGAGTTCAGCGGTGGTATCCACAAAAGCCCCTTTACGAATTGCGTCGGCGATAAGAAGCGGGTGGTCAAGCCTGAGCATCGCGGCCCACTCGCCATCCGCGGTGAGCCGGTCTTGTTCGTCCACGAACCCTGTATCTCTTAGAAATCGAAGGTGCCTCTTGAAGCTCAGCCAGAGTCCTTGGCTCATGCCCTCCACTCGAACCCTTAACCTGCGAACCTCCCTGAGGATCCTCTGGAGCCGACGGTTCTTGGGGGTATGACAATCCTTGAACCTGGGGCAATCGTCGCATGGAAGGCGGGGAGGAAGAAACAGCCGCTCCGGTTCCATTTCGCCACCAAATCCGATGCCGGCCTCCCTCCGCCTGCGCTCGCGCTCATGCCTCCGGATCCTTGCCCTAAGCCCGGCTCTTCCTTCGATGTATTGAGTCACCTCGAAGGGATCTCGAATGTCGCAGAGACCTCCTGACAACTCATGGGACATGGCGCGTACCAATTGCCGCCATTTCGCCAGGTTCTTCGAGTCCGGCCTCCCTCGCTGAAAACCGGCAAAAGAACGATCCAGAAGGGTTCTGACTCCCCGGGGGGTGTGGGACAGCAGCAGATTAAGGGTCATGGAAAAATTGATTTGTATTCGGCTTTTCAGGGGCTCGGGCGGGGCGTCTTTAAGGGCCAGGAGGAGTTCCGGGTCCTGGTGAGGGCCCGGCAGCACCACCCCGAATCCTATTTGGTCCTTTCCTCGTCTACCGGCACGGCCCACCATCTGGTGGAAATCCCGAGCGGTCAGATCCCTGAACTCTCTGCCGTCGAATCTATCACTCTGCACAAGGACCACGGTTCTGGCGGGAAAATTGACCCCCGCCGCAACTGTTGAAGTCGAAAAAATCGCCTCAAGGAGACCTTTGTTCATCATCTTTTCCACAAGAAGCTTCCAGACGGGCAACTGGCCTGCATGGTGAGCCCCCACCAGGCTCTCGGTGAGAGGGCGTAGCTGCCGGTGGCCTCTCAAAA
The DNA here is from genome assembly GCA_964413125.1 of uncultured Desulfobacterales bacterium. Lineage (GTDB taxonomy): Bacteria > Desulfobacterota > DSM-4660 > Desulfatiglandales > HGW-15 > JAIPEI01. The sequence continues at coordinate 25,809 of CAYPSZ010000272.1, read as the reverse complement.
ACGGGTGGGTCGAGACCCAAGCTGAAGCCAGCATACGAGCCTGCTTCCTAATTCGGTCCGGTGGGCTTGAGCCGGCACAGGAAAGGAGGGCACGGTCACAGTCTGCCCTGGATTTCAGAAAAAAAATAGCAGGGAGCAAGTCCAGTTTCCTCAGGCATCTGATGACCTCTCCATAGGCCAAAGCCTTGCTGCGGTTTTTTTTGTCCGACCGCTGATCCCGCTGTTCCTTTATGGACTTCCGGGCTCGTTGCGACAGCCCCCTACTTCCTCCAAGAGGAGAAATGAATCCGTCTTTGGAGAGAAACAACATTTCCAGGGGAACCGGCCGCTGTTCTTCCCGGACCACATGGGCGGGCACATTGCGGTTCTCCTGAAGCCAGGCGGCGAGTTCATCGGCATTCGGGATGGTGGCGGACAGGAGCATAAGCCTGACTCGGGCCGGCATATAAATCAGGACCTCCTCCCATACGACCCCCCGTTCGGGATCGCTCAGGTAGTGGGCCTCGTCAAGGATCACCAGGTCGCTGTTGATGGTCGTCCCTTGGTGCATGGCGTCATAGAGCTGATTTCGGAGGATCTCAGTGGTTCCCACAACGATGGGAGCCTGGGCGTTTTCTTTACGGTCGCCGGTTAGAATACCACACTTTTCCTCTCCGAATTCACTTTGGAATTGCCGGTAAATGGTATTGGAGAGTGCCTTGAGGGGAGAGGCATACCAGACGCGCATCCCTTGAGAAAGGAGCCGGCGTATGGCTTCGGAGGCGATCCAGGTCTTTCCCGCGCCGGTGGGCGCGCTCACGATGACATCGTTTGATATGACCGCTTTCAGGGCTTCGATCTGAAAAGGGTCGGGTTGAAAGGGGTGTTCCCCGGGTACGCCTATCTGCTTGAACACAGGCTTGAGCCGCGAGTCCACACGTGGTCGATCGCATGGTTTTTCTTCATACCGCGCGGCACTCCGGCGGCTGGAAGGCCGCTTCACGGATCTCCGCCGTGGTTGTTTGGAAGGACTCATCAGGCGCGGCTTCTCTTGCCGCAATGTCTAAGGAAAACAGGCGAAGTACGCCTCATTGGACAAGTTCCCGGGCAATCAGATCCATGTCCTTAAGATAATTGAATAAGGGCTCGTCTAGTCTCAAGCCCTCCAGCGCCTGAATCGCGTCCTTCATCTCCTCTCCAAAGCCCCGCGCGATCCTGACCCCGTTTCGGAGAACGGACTCAACAGCATCCATTGCGAAAAGCCTGGCTGCCGCCTCCAGGAAATCCTGACTCCTCTCCCCCGGTTCCCTGAGGGACGCTTTCCGGCATAAGGCGTCCGAAACCTCACACCAGGTAATCATGTCGGCAAGGAGGAACATAAGGTGCTGGTGGCGGGTCAACTTGTGTTTCCTGGCAGCCAGGATGACCACGTTAAGGGCGTCCAAGGCATCGGCCAGAAACGGTCCACCTGTCGCGGTGGGGAGACCCCGGAGCCTGCCGGCCATGTCTTGATAATACGCCCCCTTGGAACGAACAGTTGATCTGAGCCGGAACATGGCAATAATGTTTCGCTGAATCTCGCTGGTACCCTCGAAAATGGTGGTGATCTTTATGTCCCGTTTGATCTTTTCCACCTCATACTCCCGAATGTAACCGTACCCTCCCAGGGCCTGGATCGCATCGTTGGCCGCCGCGTCCCCGGCTTCAGTGGCGAAGAATTTGGAAATGGATCCTTCCACTTGAAGGTCTTCCTCACCGCTGTCCAGACGTTCGGCGGTCTCCTCGATGTAGGCCCTGGCCCCCTCAAGCCGCACTGCATTGGGCACCAACAGCCGGTGGGTGTAACCCTGTTTTTCAGACAGGGCGGAACCGAATTGCACCCGTTCCTTGGAATACTTTATTGCCTTTTCAAGGGCCGCCAAGCCTCCTCCCAGGCCAAATGTCGCCACCATGAGGCGGGTATAGCCGAATACCTCATTAGCCTGCTTTAATCCCCGGCCTTCAACACCTCCAACAAGGTCTTCAACCGGAACGTACAGATCTTCCAGTATCAGAGGGCTCGTATCCGAAGCACGTATACCGTGTTTGTCCTCGTGCGGCCCGGCATTCAGGCCCTCACGGCCTCCTTCCACCACGAAAAAAGACGGGCCCTCCGGAGCATCAGCCAAGATAGTATAGAGAGAGGCCACGCCTCCATTGGTGATAAACTGCTTCTGACCGTTGAGCCTATACCCCGTGACCTCGCCCGCCGTGTCGAGGACCCGTTCGGCCTTTGTCTTCAGGGCCTGCACATTGGACCCGGCTTCCGGCTCTGTGACACCGTAGGCAACGATCATACCCTCCTCGGCGATGCGGGTGATGTATTTGCGCTTCTGTTCCGGCGTCCCACCCACTCGAAGCGGATCCATGCCCAGGCAAATGGCTAGAAAGGCCGTTGCCACTGCCAGATCCATTCGCGCCATGCGCTCCGAGACCACGGCGATGTCAGCGGCCCCGGCCCCAAGCCCGCCATATTCCTCGGGTATGAATATGAGATGAAGTGCCATTTCCGGGCCCAGCATGAACCTGATCAGGTCCATGGGGAATTCTCCCCGACGGTCCATTTCAATCTTGGTCTCAACGCTTAACCGGTCCCGTTCCAGTTTGGCAATAGTGTCCAGGACCATATTAAGGGTTTCAGGGTCTATTCGATCCTTTTTTTTATCCATTACTTTCCTCTCTTAAATAAAAACGTCCCACCTCAAGAAAATCCGACCACGAAGAAGTGGGGGGAAAATGCTGAAACCTAAATCCTAACAGTTCTCCTCCCATACGGGCCGCCTTTTTTCCAGGAACGCAGAGACTCCTTCCCGTGCCTCCGGCATCAAGGCGTTGGACGAAATCACCTCGCGGGCGTAACCATAAGCCTTTTCATCGTCCATATGAATCTGGTTGTAGAAAGCCTCTTTCCCGACGCCCAGTGTCGACAGGCAGTATTGAGCAATTTCCGATGAAAGGGCCAGGGTCTCCTCCCCGAGCAGTTCATCCGGGACCACCCGGTTAATAAGCCCGAAATCCAGGGCTTCCCGGGCCGACACAAAACGTCCTGTGAAGAGCATTTCCAAAGCCCTCTTTCTCCCCACGTTCCGGCTCAAGGGGACCATCGGCGTCGTGCAGAAGAGGCCGATACGGACCCCGGGGGTTGCAAACCGTGCACTTTCCGAGGCCACGGCCAGATCACAGGCCGCCACGAGCTGGCATCCCGCCGCAGTTGCTATGCCGCGGACCTCCGCCACAACCGGCTGAGGAACAGCCTGAATACGCATCATGAGATCGCGGCAGACGGCAAAAAGATGCCGGATGTCAGTGAGTGATCCTTGTCGAATCTCATCGAGATCGTGCCCTGCGCTGAAGTGATCTCCGGCGCCACATACAATAACAACCCTGGCCGATCTCTTCTTCCCCACTTCCTCAAGACAGGCGTCCATTTCCCGAAGAAGCTCCAGAGACAAGGCGTTGCGCTTTTCCGGCCTATTGAGTGTGATACGGCCTATTCGGTCTTTCTCTTCATAAGTGATGGCGCTGTATGCCATGTCAAAATCCCCCGCATTCTCTTATGCAGCTCAGTCTCCCCTCACCAATAAATCCCGAGCACGGGCAACTTGCCAAAATCAGAACTCAATTCCCTTCTGGGCCTTTATACCCTTGTTGTAATGGTGCTTGATTTCGGTCATCTCTGTCACAAGGTCGGCCGCTTCAATCACATCCGGGTGGGCATTACGGCCCGTCAGCAGGACATGCATGGAAGAGGGCTTGTTCTTTAGAACATGCAGGACCTCTTCTACAGGCAGGAGGCCGTAATCGATCACGTAATTGATCTCATCCAGGACAATCATTTCGTACCTGTTGGAATCTATCTGACGCCCGGCAAGCTCCCATGCCTCCCTAACCGCCTGCTGGTCCTCCGGTCCGGGCCCTTCCCGGTCAAAACGTATAAAACCCTTTCCCATGGGTATGATATCCAGAAAAGGAGCCAGCATGTCGGCTCCGCCGATCTCTCCGGATTTCCAGTTTCCCTTTATGAACTGGATCATCAAGGTCTGGAATCCATGACCGGCCCCTCTTAATGCCAGCCCCAACGCAGCCGTTGTCTTTCCCTTTCCCGACCCTGTAAAAACAATAATAAGTCCGGATGTTTCCTGTTTCATAATCATAACTTTTCAGCCTTCCTTGTGTGCCTCGCAAAAAATATGACTATCTTCTTACCATGTTTTCCCTATATTGATGGTAAGCATCTCTAACAGCCACATACGGGTCAAGCGCCGAACGCTTTAGGCTTTCATAGTCTCCAATGGTGAAAGACGTCTCATTGATACGTTCATAGGCCCTGGCGGCAATACCGTACTCGGAAGGGATATAATACACGGGTCGCAGGAATGCATCCCCGAGCATCCCCAATGTGTCCCGGCCGCTTGAGGGCCCAAGAACAGGCCAGTGGACATAAAAGGACGGACCCAGCCCATAGACACCCAGCGTCTGGCCCAGATCTTCATTGTATCGGTCCAAATCCATGCCCTTACCGGCCACATCCAGAAGACCTCCGAGCCCCACGGTTGTGTTCATAAAAAGGCGCACAAACTCATATCCGGCCTCTTGACCCTTCCCCTGTAAAATGCAGTTCACCAGCCGGACAGGTCCGGCCAGGTTGTAAAAGAAATTGCTGACACCCATCCTTGCGGTCTTAGGGACCACTGCCCTGTACCCTCGGGCCACAGGCCTGAGGACCCAGAAATAGAGTTTGTCATTAAAGAGAAAAAAGGCCCTGTTAAAGGGCTCGAAAGGATCCTTAAGGGCGGCCGGCAAAGAATCAGAAGCCGCCCAGATATCGTCGTAATCATCTTCCGGAAGATTGTTCATCAACTTTGCTCTCGAAACAAGCATCATGCTTGTCTCTTGATAGGGCCAAAGCGTGCCGTGTTCGGCTTCCAATAACACAGAATAGTCGTTGCTTACCCCGACGTTTTCCGTAAGACCGGGCTGTACGCTGATCTGTTCGGCAACAACCTGAGGAACCCCTATGTGCAAAAATAAAAACAGGAATATCCAGCCTCCCGGTCCACAAACCCTTTTCATGTTTAAAAAGTCCATTTCAGTTACCTCTTTGAGGACAGACGCCGCCTGGCGTGGGATTTCAAAAGCCTGACTCCAGTTTTTCATTAATTCTTCTTACCAGTTCTTCATAAGATGACTTAATTATAATGTCATTGAATTGCACCCGGTAGTTTCTGACCATGCTTACACCTTCTATCAAGATGTCGTAGACCAACCAGGCCCCGTCCTTCTTCCTCATCCGGTACTCCACGGGAATCTCCTGCTTGTTCCTGGTAATAAACTTACCTGTGACACGGGCCCGGCCCCCTTCCATCTCCTCTGCCAGGTAAATTACTTCCTCCCCTGAATAGTCATCCAGCCTGCCCGAATAGGTGCGCTCCATGAGCCTTGCGAAAAGGTCCGTGAACTCCTCCTGCCGGGCCCTGCTCAGGTCCCGCCAGTGGGTCGATAAAGCGCCGCGGGCAATGGCTTCCCAATCAAAACGCTCCTTTACGATCTCACTGACTAATTCCTGGAGTTTCGGCCGGTCTTCCTCAGCCTCGAAGCGTTCATCGGTCAGGACCTCAATGACTCGATCAGTGGTCTCTCTAATGCTCTCCATGGGGCTTGCAGCCCAAAGAAACACCGGAGCGCCCATAAGCCCAAACAGTATTGAGCACAAAGACATCCGCGACACGACCCGCATGGTCATCCCCCTCTTTCCTCTGAAACAAACCGCTCTTTCACAAATGCAATTGAAATCAGATCTCTCCAAAAGCAAACTTGGAGATCAACTGCTCCAGATCCACAGCCGGTTCAGTATCCCAGATCCTTCCTCCAGGAGGTATGATCTCCTCAGCCCCTCCCGGTGTGATCTGAACAAACTTTTCACCTATCAAACCTTTGGTCCTTATGGAGGCGATGGTGTCGTCGGGGATCTCCACTCCCTCTCCGATGCTCAGGTAGACCTTGGCCCGGTAGTCCTCCATGGTGATCTCCCTGACACGCCCCACTTCCACGCCTGCGATCACCACCTGGGCACCCTTTCTCAGTCCTCCGGCATTACTGAACAGGGCGTAAACCTCATAGCCCCGCGCACCAAACACCTCCATCCTGGCCAGATTAATACTCAGGTAACCAAGACAAAGTATGCCGGCAAGTATAAATAAACCCACTGCAAGTTCAAGATCGAATTTCTTCATGCCCGCCGTACCTCCGTCTTAACCGATGCGCCCCCTCAGTCGAAACAACCGTTATTTGATGGATATGGGGCCTTGGATGTCCCCCCGCACGAATTGACGCACCAAGGGGTCTTCGGACTTCAGAATATCTTCGGGGGCCCCCTGGGCCTGAATACGGCCCTCATGCAAAAAAGCCGCCCGGTCTACGATCTCAAAGACCCTGTGAATCTCATGGGTCACAATTATTCCCGTAAACCTCAAGCGTAGATGAAGGTTCTCTATGAGCTTGAGGGTGGAATGACCTATGATGGGGTCGAGCCCTGTTGTGGGCTCGTCAAAGAGCATGATTTCAGGTTCGGTCACCAGTTCTCTGGCCAGGGCCGCACGTTTCTGCATACCCCCGCTCAACTGGGAAGGATACTTTGCTTCCTGACCTGAAAGCCCGACATCGGCCAGTTCCCGGGACACCCGGATTCGGATATCACCAGGTGACATCTTGGTCTTTTCCTTGAGAGGAAACGCCACGTTTTCAAAGACGCTCATGGAATCGAATAGGGCCCCCCCCTGGAAAAGAAATCCGAGCCTTTTGCGAAGCCGGGACAGGGCTTTCCCTTTGAGCCGGGCCATGTCTTCGCCGTCTATGAAAACCCTTCCGCTGTCAGGTCTCATGAGACCTGCAATATGCTTCAGGAGAACACTCTTCCCGCAGCCGCTACGGCCTATCAAGGCCACGAGCTCCCCTCCTTGGATCTTCAAGGAGATGCCTTTTAGGACGGCCAGGCCGTCGAAGGAACGGTAAAGGTCCTCGATCTCAACCATGTGTCGTGAGGCCGCCGCCACCGCCCCGCTTGATCTTTCCCCCACAGCGTCCTCTTAATGAAATGTTTCAACCGATACGGGCAATCCTGATGTAAGAGCACTTTATAATCTAGAAAAGGATGGATGTGATAAAGTAGTCCCACACCAAAATGAGCACCGAGGAAAAGACAACCGCCTGAGTGGTGGCCCTGCTGACGCCTTCAGCCCCAAACCCTGTATGAATGCCCGTGTAATAGCCCTTAAAGCAGCAGATCCAGGCAATGATCACCCCGAAACTGAAAGATTTGTATAACCCCTCCAGAACATCCTTGAAGTCAACATAATTGGCCATCTCCCCGAAATAGGTGCCTGCGCCCACTCCGAGCAGTTTCACTCCCACCAGGTAGCCTCCCATTATGCCCACCACGTCAAAAACCGCTGTCAGGAGGGGGAGTGCTATCACGGCTGCCAGCAATGTAGGAACAACCAGATACCGAAAGGGATTGAGCCCCATAAGTGTCATCGCGTCGATCTGGTCGCTGATCCTCATGATTCCGATTTCAGCGGTCACAGCGGATCCTGCACGCCCTGTAACCATAAGCCCGGTGATCACCGGGCCCATCTCCTTTATAAGAGAAAGGGCCACCATTGGGCCCAGGAACGCCTCCGAACCGAATCGACTCAAAGTATAGTAGCCCTGAAGCCCAAGAACCATACCGGTAAAGGATCCGGTTAGAAAAATCACCAGCATGGACTGCCAGCCAATGAAGTGTATCCTCTTAAGCAGGAGGGAAAACTTGACGGGGGGAATGAAGCAGAATAATACGGCCTGGCCGAGAAAAAGGCCCATAAGGCCGGCTCTTCGTATGACCAGGAGAGTCGCCGCTCCAAGGTTTCGGATCATATCCATTCAGCAGCCCGCACCATCAAGAAACACCAAAGGCCTTTTTGAAAACGTCAAAATCCACAGACGCACGGTTCCATGTACGAAAGACGCATGCAATTGGTATCAAGAACCGCCGGCAGCCCTATGGGCATGGGAGTATTTCTGCCGTAGTGGCCCACGGGAATCCCGGTGATCACCGGGATACCGAGTGGACGGACACGTTCCGCCAAGAGTTCCAGAACAGCGTCACTGGTGTTGCTTTTTCCGAAATCCCCCACCAGAAGGCCGGAAAGGTCATCGAAAACCCCGCCCAAAGCCAAGTGGGTGATCATGCGGTCAATCCGGTAAAGAGGCTCCTCGTTATCTTCCAGAAAGAGCAGAGCTCCTCTCAAATCCGGCATGAAACGCGTCCCCAAGAGATGGCTCACCAGGCTCAAGTTGCCACCCAAAACCGGACCTGTCGCCCTTCCCTCATAAAGCACCCGGCCGGTGGGGGATAGATCAATTTCCGGCGAGATCGCGGGGTCGCAGACCCATCGAAAAAGGCGCTTCAAGTCCTCCGCCCCTTTTCCGTCCTCGAAGCCTTTCACCACCGGACCGTGAAAGCATACGAGGCCTGTTGCTGCATGCAAACCCCAAAGAAGGCAGGTTATATCGCTGTACCCCGTAAGGATCTTGGGATGCTTCCGAATCAGATCCGTATCGATTTGCGGCAGCAGCCTAAGACATCCGTAACCTCCCCGGGCGCAGAACACCGCCGCGATCTCAGACCGTTGGAACATGGCATGAAGATCTTCCAAGCGAGAGGCATCATCTCCTGCGGTGTATATGAGAGAATCATAAAGGTGTTCACCCCTTACCACCCTGCATCCTAAATCCTCCAGGCGCCTTATTCCGGGCTCCACCTCCTCGGGCGACACAGGGCCGGCCGGGGCGATCACACCCACCAGGTCTCCGCTTTGCAGCCTTGGCGGTTTGAGCATCAAAGATTTCTCTTAAAAATGATCATGAGGCCCTCAAGGGTCAGGAATTCCTCCACCCGCTCAATGGTATGGGACTCGCCGGCGATGAGGGGGGCCAGGCCACCGGTGGCGATAACAGCCAGGTCTTCACGGCTTTCCTTTTGCATGCCGCGGACTATCCCGTCCACAAGACCGGCATACCCATATACGATTCCTGCGTTCATGGCGCTTATGGTGTCCTTGGCAATAACCTGATTGGGCCGAGCAAAGAGCTCCACGCGCGGGAGTTTGGACGCCTTCTGAAAAAGGGCCTCGCAGGAGATGGTGATCCCGGGAGCTATGGCGCCTCCCACATACTCTCCGTCCCGGGTCACGAAATCGAATGTGGTAGCCGTCCCGAAGTCGACGATCACCATTGCTCTTCGGTATTTTTCATAGGCCGCCACTGCGTTCACGATCCTGTCCGCGCCCACTTCCCGCGGGTTGTCATACAGAATGGGCATACCGGTCTTCAGGCCGGGACCCACGATCAAGGGCCGCACCCCAAAGTACCGCCTGGAAAAATCCTCCATGGTCTTGAGCAGCGGCGGGACCACGCATGAAATAATAATATGCCTGATATCCTCGCTCCGAATGTCGGAGTGCGAAAAGAGGTTGGCAATAAGGATGCCCAGTTCGTCATCGGTTATGTCCTTTTCGGTCCTAAGACGCCAACAATGGAGAATTTTGTCCTGGTCTGTTACGCCAAGCACTACGTTCGTGTTGCCGATGTCTATACAAAGAAGCATGGGTTCTTTCCTGTCATAGGAATAAAGGAGCCGTGCACTCCCACCGAACATATCAAAAAAAAGCGGCTCTCCCCCGCCTGACGGCATCTACGATTCGGACCGAGTCGACGGTCATGGAAACATTGTGGACCCTCACAACGTGAGCCCCCTTCATCACACCGGCGACAACCGCGCCCAGAGTACCAGCATCCCTGTGGTCCGGTTCTTTACCCAGGATGTGGCCTATGAAGGCCTTGCGTGAACAGCCAAGTACCACGGGCCGCCCGAGAATCGAAAACCTGTCGAGTTCACGGATGATCTGAAGGTTGTGATCAAAGGTCTTGCCGAATCCGATCCCGGGATCGATTAGTATCTGCTCCCTTCTGACACCGGCCTCAACTGCACGCTTGACAGCATCCTGCAGGAAGAGGATTATCTCGCCGATGAGGTCCTTGTATTCCGGGGCCTCCTGCATGTCCCGGGGTTTACCCTTCATGTGCATGAGCACTACCGGAACCCCGCTCTCAGCGGCCAGTTTCGCCATGTCGGCATCAAACCGAAAAGCGCTCACATCGTTCAAGAGGCCGGCTCCCGCAGCCAGGGCCGCCCGGGCCACTTCCGCCTTTGTGGTATCAATGCTGATGGGGACATCCACCTCGCCGGAAAGGCCCTCAATGACCGGCAGGACCCGCTCCAGCTCCTGATCCGCGGAAACGGCCTCTGAGAAGGGACGTGTTGATTCCCCGCCCACGTCGATTATGTCGGCCCCATCCCGGGCCATGGTCAGGCCGTGTTCAATCGCCCTATCCTTGGAATAAAAACGGCCCCCGTCGGCAAAGGAATCCGGCGTCACATTGATAATGCCCATGACAAGGGTTCGCGGACCCAGTTCAAGGCGGCGGTTCGAGCAGTCCAGAGAGTAGGCCGGCGCTTCGTTCAAGCTTCAGAGGCCTCCTCAGTCTTCTTCCGGCCCCCGCTTTCCCCGGAATCATCTCCTGAGATAAGCGCTTCAAGCTGCTTGCTGTCAAGGGTTTCCTTGTCCAGCAGGGCGGAGGCGATTCGATGCAGGGTTTCCATGTTGTCCTGAATAAGCTTGGTGGTCCTGTCATAAGCACCGGTCACAATGACGCGGACTTCTGCGTCAATCTGTTGGGCGGTCTCCTCGCTGTAATCCCGGTGCTGCGCTATTTCCCGGCCGAGGAAGATCTGCTCCTCCTTCTTGCCGAACGTCAGGGGACCGAGATTCTCGCTCATTCCGTATTCGCAAACCATCTTACGGGCCATTTCCGAGGCCCGCTCTATATCATTTCCAGCCCCGGTGGTCTGGATTCCGAGTACAAGCATCTCAGCCACCCTTCCCCCCATGAGTATTGAAATATTGCTCAACAGATAGTCCTTCGAGTAGGTGTGCTTCTCGTCCATGGGAAGCTGCTGGGTAAGCCCGAGAGCCCGGCCACGCGGTATGATGGTTACCTTGTGGATCGGGTCCGCGCCTGGAAGAAGCTTGGCCACCAAGGCGTGACCCCCTTCATGATAGGCGGTGGTGCGCTTCTCATCCTCGCTGATGATCATGGTCTTCCTCTCAGCACCCATCATGACCTTGTCTTTGGCATCCTCGAAGTCCACCATTTCCACATGCTCTTTGTTTCTCCTCGCGGCCATGAGCGCGGCCTCATTGACCATATTCTCCAGATCAGCCCCGGTGAACCCCGGCGTACCGCGGGCAAGGACATGCATATCAACATTATCAGCAACTATGGTCTTGCGGGCGTGCACCTTGAGGATCCCCTCCCGGCCCTTGATGTCCGGAACCGGGACCACAACCTGCCTGTCGAATCGGCCGGGCCGCATAAGCGCCGGGTCCAGGACATCAGGCCTGTTGGTGGCTGAAATCAGTATGACTCCCTCATTGGACTCAAAGCCGTCCATCTCCACCAGAAGCTGGTTCAGCGTCTGCTCCCGCTCGTCGTGACCTCCTCCCAACCCGGCGCCCCTGTGACGTCCCACGGCGTCTATCTCGTCGATGAAGATAATACATGGAGCATTCTTCTTGCCCTGTACAAAAAGATCACGGACACGTGATGCTCCCACGCCAACAAACATCTCAACAAAATCAGAGCCGCTTATGCTGAAAAACGGCACACCTGCTTCTCCTGCAATGGCACGGGCCAGCAGGGTTTTGCCACTGCCGGGAGAGCCCATGAGCAGGACCCCCTTGGGGATTCGTCCTCCCAGGCGGGTAAAACGCTTCGGGTCGCGAAGAAACTCGATAATCTCATGGAGTTCCTCCTTTGCCTCTTCAATACCAGCCACATCTTCGAACGTGACCTTTTCATGGTGTTCGGACATCAGCCTCGCCTTGCTCTTGCCGAAGGAAAGGGCCTTGCCCCCGCCCACCTGCATCTGGCGCATGAAGAATATCCAAACGCCTATCAGCAGCAGCATGGGCACCCAGGAGAGGAAGACCTGAAACCAGGAGCCGTCTTCCTGGGGCTTGGCAACGATCTGGACGCCTTTAGCTCTGAGAAGCCCGATCAGTTCCGGGTCCTTGGGTGCATAGGTCTTAAACGGTCCCTGGGTGGACTCACCTGTAATGTGATCCCCCTGAATGGTGACCTTAAGGACACTTTCGTTTTCCAACATGCTCAGAAAATCACTGTAACCTATATCAATGCGTCCCCGTTCAGGCTGGTTAAAGATTTGGAACAGCATCACCATCATAAGACTGATGACCAGCCAGAGGGCGAGATTCTTGTAAAAGGGATTCAATGGAATCAATCCTTTCTCAGTGGTTGATTATGGGGAAAGGTCTGTCCGGGGTAATCCATTCAAACGAGGACAGGCTTCCTACAAAAGACTAAACGAATATTATAACAACGCTTACGGAGATTTCTACACTTTTTTGAAGGGAATGTTGCACCGCGCTCTGAAAACCCCGCAGGTTTCTATTATTTCAGGATAATTTCAAAGACCTCCATAGTTGTCACGGACTCTGCGCCGTACTTGAACAAAACAGGCGGCCAGGTTCAGGCACGAAAAGGATCAAGCCCGCATAAACATCAGGCGTTCCGTCAGTCCTTTCAACCATAACCCGCTATGAATGAATGAACTGCGCTCACCACAAACGATCCGCGAATACACTGGGAATTCCGGCCTTTACGATAGCCTCGGCGGTCCTGGAGACATCGCAGGCAATGAACCGGGTTTCGAGATCGGCATGAATGTCGGATAGGATAGCAATGCGCATTGGTTGGAAATATCTATATATTCACAAGAAGTCAAGTGTGTGGGGCACCTTCATGCCGTAACTTCTTTGGTAGTACAATCACAATAATACTGACGGCATAGCGGCAAAACAGGCTCGTACGTGTGCCTAATCTTCAAAGGCCTGGACCTCGTAGGTGAAAACCTCCAACCCTCCTTTCCTCCAAGCATCGCCGTCCAGACCGGCCTTGAGGCAGAGATGCGTGAGAAACTCGTTCTTGTCCGGTAGTTGTTCCCAGACCTGCGGGAGAAAGGTGGACTGCCTGGCGCCTTTTCGAATGATCACGCCGTCAACTCCGGGTTTCAGACTGTTCAGGAGTTCCTCCGGTGTCTCATAGACCAAGGGACGGGGATCCGAGAGAATGGACACCTCCACGCGGACCTTGTCCCACTCCTCGGCCGTGAGAGGTCGAAATCTGGGATCTTCGAAAGCGGCGTTCAGGGCGTTTTTTTTGACCCCCTCTAAAACGGATTCGCTTGGTATAATATGCCCGATGCACCCCCTTAGTGTCCCGTTAACGGTCAGGGTAACGAAGGTCCCGCGTTTATCGCGAAATTTGGAAGCAGCATACATTCCCTCCTCCGCAAAACCTCCGTCTCCGAAAAGCTCCGCCTCAATGGTTTTACGGGCGAGTCTGATGAGTTCAAAACCCTCCTCCCTGGTAAACCGTTCCGCTTCAGTCATGAGGCCCTCCTCTTTCTCTTAAGCGTCTCTTGGACCGTCAGCCGACCCGATTCATGCCCATCCGAAAGGCTTTTTGGGCACGGGGTGGTTTCCAATCCAGATCGGAAAAGCCGAAAGGACCACAGGTATTTCCTTGACCGTTTAGCGTTTACTGGAATGTATGGAGTAAGAGACCTGTGGAACCCGAATTCAGCCGTTTTTCTTCAATTCCGCGATCTCCTCCGCGCTCAGGACCTTGTCTATGTCCAGGAGGATCTTAACATCCCCTTCCATTTTGGCCATGCCCAAAATATACCCCGTATCCAGGTTGGAGCCGAACGAAGGAGAATCCTCTATGTCCGCTCCTTTTATGTTCATCACTTCGGAGACTGAATCTACGACGATACCGGTCTGAACAGTGCCGGTTTCACCTGTGATCTCAACTACTATAATACAGGTTCTCTCTGAATAATCAATCTCTTCCATGCCGAATCTCAATCTAAGGTCGACGACGGGGATCACCTTGCCTCTCAGGTTGATTACGCCTTTTACAAATTCAGGCGTCTGGGGCACCGGGGTTATGGGCATCATCCCGATTATCTCCTTGATCCTAAGGATGCCGATGCCGTACTCCTCCTCCGCCAAGGTGAAAGTAAGGTATTTTCCCTCCCTGTCAGTCCTGACCTCCGAATCCTGCTTCACAGCCTCTGCAACTCCTCTCATTTCAATGTCCTCCTTTTCATTGATCGAGGTTCATTCCGGTTTGTGCCCTTTTAGGGGAAAACGGTTTTCCACCCTGAGGGATTAGCAGAATTCATGCCTAACTTGAAAAACTGAAAATAATAAGCGTAATATCAATAAGTTGAAGTCACTATACGTCTGTATTTTTGAATCATGGAGCTCTCCCTGTCGTTCAGGGGACATGATCTGTCAAAAGCTTGACTGCACCTGCAAAAGAGTGTTGATTTTTCAATGGCATTGCCTCCATCTTTCTTTGGATTTACAGGACGCCCAATCGAATTGCACCTGATCAGTAAAACCATGGACGCCGGGCTCGGAATGCTTTACCCTGCGAGGCCTGGTTATGAACGACTCTCACTGAATATGGTTCGGAAGACAAACCATCAACTACGGCCCCCTGGCCATGATCGGGAGAATGGAAAGGTAGACCTAATGGAAAGTGTTAAAAAACTGACAATTAGGGCACAGGCTGTTTATGAATGCCTGGATCCCCTGTACACAAGCGCCAAGACCGCTCTTAGATTCGATAATGCCTTCCAGTTGCTCATTGCCACAATCCTATCCGCCCAGTGCACGGACAAGCAAGTCAATCAGGTGACGCCGCGACTTTTCCGCAAATACAAAGGGCCTGAAGCGTTTGCATCCGCATCGGACGACATACTTCAGGAAGACATTCGAACCACCGGTTTCTTCCGCAACAAGGCAAGGTCAATCAAGCTGTGCAGCCGGGCCCTGCTGGATCTGTACGGTGGAGAGGTGCCGGGCACCATGGAAGAGCTTCTTAAGTTGCCGGGTGTCGGCAGGAAAACCGCCAATTGCTTGCTGGGAGCGGCCTTTGGAGTGCCCGGGATCGTTGTGGATACCCATGTCAAGAGGTTGGCGGTTCGGCTCGGCCTGACAGACAGCGGGAACCCCCACAAAATAGAAAAAGACCTCCAAGCCCTGCTCCCACGGGAAAGGTGGCGAAGGTTTTCAGACATCCTGATCTACCATGGGAGGGCCGTGTGTAAGGCGAGGAAGCCCGAACACGAAAACTGCGCGGTTTGGAGGCTTTGCCCTTCCGCCGATCTATGATGCCATACCAGGGTACCCTTGCGCCGGCCTGATCCGAGGATGGTGGAACTCACTCAGGATAACTGAACTCCGCCTGGAGGAAGGTGTGATCGGAGGGTTTGGCGAGCAGCCTGGCCGCCACGTCGATGCGGGCGCCAATGGAGGTCTCGGCCAAAGGCGGGGTGGCCAGTATGTAGTCAATGCGCCACCCAAGGTTTCTCTTAACGCCATTAGGGATCCGGTAGTCCCAAAAGGTGTATAGGCCTTCTCCAGGCTCGTGCCTCCGCAGGACATCCACGAGACCCCAGTCAAGAAACTCCCTGAATATGGCCCGCTCCTCCGGATGAAAGCATACCTGGCCGTCCAGGCTTTCAGGATCGTGGACATCCCTTGCCTCCACAGCAACATTGAAGTCACCCGTCATTAGAAGCGGATCAGCCGGCTCATAATGGGACCTGATATGCTCCAGCAGCAGTTTGAGCCAGCGGAGTTTATTCTCAAATCTGTCTGTGCCCACTGCATATCCCTGAGGAACATACACATTGATCAGCCGGACAGCTCCTATCCGGGCGCTTATGAACCGCGCCTCCGCGTCAGGCCCATCCTCTCCCAGATGCACCCGCACATCTTCCATGGGGAACCGGGACAGGACGGCCACTCCGTTATAAGATTTCTGCCCGTGATAAGCAATATGGTACCCGGCCTCCTCGAACGGCCCGGCCGGAAAATCCTTGTCCTGGACCTTGGTCTCTTGAATGCCGAGGATATCGGGGTTTTCCCGCTTAAGCCAGTCAAGAACAATCCCCTGCCGGGATCGGATGGAGTTGGCATTAAAAGTGGCGGCTTTTAGTGTCATGGCAATGGACCTGTTTCATGGTGCCGGCTTAAGTCCGGCTTCTTTTACGAGGCATTTACCGCACAAGGCTTCCGGGCACTGATCCCTTATCCGGCATTAAAAGGTGCAATCCGGAGTCGTCTTCAGCCGCAAGTACCATGCCCCGGGACTCAACGCCCATGAGCTTTGCAGGTTCGAGGTTGGCCAGAAGAACCACCTGCCTTCCCACAAGCTCCGGTTCGCTGTAGTGCCCTTTTATCCCGGCCACGACGGTCCGCTCTTCACCGATATCCACCGTAAGCTTCATGAGCTTCCTGGAGTCAGGGATGTCCTGGGCCCGCACCACGGTGCCTATTCGAAGGTCCAGCGCCTGGAAATCCTTGATACTAATCTGCGGGAAAAACGTTTCGGTCTGTGGGGCCTTTGTGGAGGGTGCTGCTTTTTCCCGGGGCTTCCCCTTGGATTTCGGCCTTTCAGCTTTGGCCCCTCCCATCTCCACCCGCGGAAAGAGCTGCAAGGCCTTGCCGAAACCGGATCTGTCTCCGCTTCCCCAGTCCCTCAAGGCATTCAGATCGAGTTCCCGGCCGCGACGCTTCATTCCCAGCATTTCCTGAAGCGTCTCGGCCGTTTCAGGCATAAACGGCCATATGAGCCCTGCAACGATTCTGAGCGGCTCTATCAGGTGGTAAATGACCGTGGCCAGCCGGTCACGATCCGACTTTGCCAGGACCCAAGGAGAGGTGGTGTCTATGTACTTGTTCAGCTTACCTATCAATTCCCATATTGCCATAAGGGCCTTGTGAAAACCCAGGGATTCCATGTTCCGGGCATATGTGTCCAAAAGGGCCAGGGAACTCAGGCGCAGATCATCGTCTTCAGCCAGATGGTCTCCAGGCTCGGGGAGGTTTCCCTTGAAATACTTATCAACCATGGTAAGAGTCCGGCTCACCAGGTTGCCAAGGTCGTTGGCCAGGTCGGCGTTAAGCCTTCCAACCAGGGCCTCTTCGCTGAACTCCGAGTCCAGTCCGAAGACCATCTCCCTCATCAGAAAATAACGGAAAGCATCCAATCCGTAAATATCCACAAGGTCCAGGGGGCGCACCACATTGCCCAGGCTCTTGCTCATCTTGCCCGCGCTCACCTGCCACCACCCGTGAACGTTGAGGTGCTGGTAGGGCTGGATCCCCGCCGCCTTCAGCATACAGGGCCAATAGATACCGTGAGGCTTGAGTATGTCCTTGGCGATCAAATGCTGGGCCGCGGGCCAGAAGCGCTTAAAAAGGTCGCCGTCAGGATATTCCAGGGCCGAAACATAATTGATGAGGGCGTCAAACCATACGTAGGTAACATAGTCCTCGTCAAAGGGGAGAGTTATTCCCCAGGTAAGCCTGGTCTTTGGCCGAGAAATGCAGAGATCTTCAAGCGGGTCCCTGAGAAAGGCCAGGACCTCGTTTTTGTATCTTTCAGGCCGTATGAAGCCTGGATTGGCCCGTATGTGATCAACGAGCCAGTCCTGGTACCTGCTCATTTTGAAAAAATAGTTGGCCTCACGGATCTCCTGCGGGGGAGTACGGTGATCCGGGCACTTCCCGTCTTCGAGTTCCCGCTCATTATAAAACCTTTCGCAACCAAAGCAGTAAAGCCCGGTATACTCGCTGAAATAGATGTCCCCTTTTTCGTTGACTTTGTCCAGGATCCGCTGCACGCACTGCATGTGGCCGGGTTCCGTGGTGCGGATGAATCTGTCGTTTGCTATATTAAGCTTGGGCCAGAGCGCGCGGAAAAGACCGCTGATCTCATCCGCATAAGCGGCAGGACTGGTCCCGGCCTTTTCAGCGGCCGCAACGATTTTATCCCCGTGTTCATCCGTGCCGGTAAGAAAGAACGTTTCGCGTCCGGCGATCCGATTGTAGCGGTTGAAGACATCCGCCACAATCGTCGTATAGGCATGCCCGATATGCGGTTCGGCATTAACGTAATAAATAGGGGTCGTCACATAGAAAGAATCGCTCAATATTCACCTCACTCCCTGGATCTTCTTCTTATCTTCCGGTTTTTTAATACATCCTTCGTTGAGATCTCGATCTCATCCCCCGAGTCCAGAACCACATTCAATACTTTCTTGAGGAGATTCTGGCGAATCACCTTTCCTTCCCCTTCGGAGGTCTTAACCCTCTTTCCTATCTTAGGGATGTTCTTGCCGGCCTCGGCGTAGTATGCATACTCATAGGTGAGACAGCACATGAGTCTCCCACACATACCCGATATCTTAGATGGATTCAGGGAAAGATTCTGCTCCTTGGCCATTTTGATGGAGACCGGGGAAAACGCCTGGAGAAAAGAGGCGCAGCAGAGCTGTCTGCCGCATCCTCCCAATCCGCCGAACATCCTGGCCTCATGTCGCACTCCTATCTGCCTCATCTCTATCCGGGTTCGAAAACGGCGCACCAGATCCTTAACAAGCTCCCTGAAATCCACCCTTCCGTCGGCGGTAAAATAGATCATGATCTTGCCGCCTTCCAATAGACGATCCACAGCAACCAGGCACATGGGGATGGACAGGGTATGGACCCTTTCCTGGCAATATCTGTACACCTCCTCCTCAAGCTCCCGCTTCTTGCGAAACCTTTCAAGATCGTTCTCATCAGCGAGGCGGGAGACTTTCTTGAGCGGCCTTTGCGGCAAGCCTTCACTCTGCAAGCGAGGCTGCGTGCAGACAAAACCCAAAGCCGCCCCATTATCAGTCTCTACAAGGACATGTTCACCCCTTCGAAGAATAATGTCATCCGCGTCAAAGTCGTAAACACGTCCATGCTTAACAAATTGAATGCCTACTATTTTGCCCAATACAGTATAATCCGTTCTCTGGAGTTCCGGGAAAGCATCAAGCAATTGATGTCAAGCCTGAGAACCATGCCTGCCCCATACGCTCGCGGCGACGGCATATCCCCAAGCCTGTCCCGGCCCGGCTACTAATTCATGACCGCCCTCTTGAGCGCCAGGAGGGTGGTTTCCATAACGAGTTCCACATTTCGGGAGCGGGAAAGGTCTTTTTGCGCCCTTTCCAGAATCAACAGGCTCTCAACAAGGCCTTCTATTGTATAAGTCCCTGATCTTTTTTTCAATGCCCCGTCCTCATCATCGAGAACAAGATGTTCTCCGGGGCCACAAGACCTGAGTATAAGCATATCGCGAAAATAGGTCTTCCAGAGAGTCAAAACACCTTTTAGGCCTCCTTCGTCCCCGTCTTGTGTTTCTACCTTACCCTTTTTCTCCTGCTGAGCGTACCCGGAAGCCGTGTGCAGTATCTCGGCTTGGGATTGGGCAGGAAGGCGCATGATGGCCTGAAGATGATATGATCTGCGATCCGATAATTCAGTGCTCCCGGCCATGCGAAGCGCCCTTCCCACGCTTCCCTCGGATAGCCCGGCAACAACCGCCGCGGTTTTCGCAGGAACGCCGTTTCTCTCGTGGAGCCACCGTGCAAGCGCCGCCGCAGGAACCGGGCGAAACGACACCCTCTGGCATCGGGAAAGAATCGTCGGCAAAAGGTCGTTCTTGTCCAGGGCGTCAAGGATCAGTATGTTGCCGGGAGGCGGTTCCTCCAGGGTCTTAAGGAATGCATTGGCAGCTTCAAGCGTCATGCTTCCTGCCTGTTCCATAAGGCTCACCCTGTATCTTCCGGACACGGTCTTATATCCCAGCCGTCTGGTTAGTTCGCGGATCTGCTCAATCTTGATGGAACGCCCGTCCGGACGAACCCATTCCAGGTCGGGGAAATTACCCCCTGCAATTTGGCGGCAGGACAAACAACCCCCGCAGCCGTCTCCATCCGCCGGGTTCAGGCAGTTCAAGGCCCTGGCAAAAGCAATCGCGGCGGTTGTCTTGCCCACTCCTTCGATACCGATGAAAAGATAAGCATGAGGTATCTTAGACCCCGATACAACCTTTTTCAAGAAACCCACGGCGGCTTCCTGACCGATGATATCGGAAAAGCCCTTAATAAGGGGCTTTTCAGCTCCTATGGCGTAATCATCCACGAAAAACTCTCACTACACTCCCGCCAAAGCCATCCTTGTCCGGGTGTTCCGCGGCACAGCCGCTTTTCAACCCATAAACATTTCCCTGCCCTCCGGGATGGCAAAAGACAACAATCAGCTCTTAGCCGTTTCGTTTTCACCGCGAAGCCAATGCCTCCACGGATCCAAGCACAACCGCCTCGACCTCGTCCGGATCCAGGGAGGCGTTTATAACAACGAAACGATCCGGCTCCATACGTGCGATCTTAAGGTATCCTTCACGAACGAGCTCGTGAAATGCAACCGCCTCCCTTTCGAATCGATCCTGTCCCTTCTCGGAAACGGATTGCCTTCGCCCAAGGGCGCGCTTAAGCCCCTCCTCAACAGGGCAGTCGAGCAGAAAGGTCAAGTCCGGGCGGATGCCTTTTGTCACGATACTGTTCAGGAGCTCTATCAGCTCCAGGTCCTGCCCTCGAGCAATTCCCTGGTAGACTACGGTGGCATCGTAAAACCTGTCACAAACAACCCACTGCCCCCGGTCCAGTGCCGGCCGGATCACCAGGGCCACGTGCTGGGCTCGGTCCGCCTCATAAAGGCACAACTCGGCCATGGGCGAAAGGTCTTGGTTTTCGCGATCCAGAAGGATTCTGCGGATCTTATCACCGGCAGGGGTCCCTCCAGGCTCAAAGGTTCGAACCACGGAAATTCCTCTGGAAGCAAGGGACATCTCCAGCCGCTCCACCTGGGTGGTCTTACCGCAACCCTCCATGCCTTCAAAGGTAATGAACAATGCCTGATCCCCGCAAGTCCCTTTCCACAAACCGAAGAAGAGAGATATTAATCCATCCCCTCTGGGATATCAAGGTGCAACCAGGGCCGGAAAACAAGAAGCCGGCGAGAAAAGCTTAAAATCGCTTCTCCCACTCCGCCACCGAAGGAAAGAGCGTGCGGTCCGTGTGAGGGATGAACCTTGCCGCACTGAACGAGTTCATGAACTCCTGATTCACATTGAGTTCAATATAGGTGATCTTCTTACGGATATCCTCGATCCGGGCCAATGCATCCTCCGTTAGAAGCCCCTTGGAGGCGCCTTCCAGAGATGTATTTCCCAGTGACAAATACTTATCCATGGGAAGGTCCGGAATCATGCCCAAGGTTACCGCAGACCTGGGATCTATGTAAGTTCCAAAGGTCCCTGCAACAAAAAACTTGTTCAGGTCACGCATGTTGATTCCCACCATACCGGTGACCGTCGTCAGTATGGTGTACATGGCCGCCTTGGATCGCATGAGTGAATCTATGTCGGGCTGGCTCAGGGTAAGCGGTTCTCCACTTCCTGAATCCGATGCGGGCACCAACTCGAAGGTCCGGACACCATCCTTTTCACTCAACCTGTCACCGCAGGCGCCGGGTACAAGCTTGCCGCGCATATCGATCATTCCAGCCAGAAACATCCGGCTCACCAGGTCGATCAGGCCGGAACCGCAAATACCGACAGGAGGACGGTCATGGATGGTACGCACTTGAAACCGCCTGGAAACCGGGTCGAAACGCACGTTGTCAATTACACCCGGGCCGGCCATCATGCCCATTTTAGCAACCCCGCCTTCCAGGGCAGGCCCGGCCGCACCGGCGCACCCCATGAGCCACTCACTGTTACCCAGAACCACCTCGGCGTTGGTGCCCACATCCACCAGGATACTGGTTTCCTCGGAACGGTCCATGCCGGACACTAGAATCCCTGCGATCAAATCACCGCCGAAGTAGCTGCCAACATTGGGAAATACCAAGACCGGAGCCTGTTCATTGACACCAAGGCCCAACTCCCTGGCCCTGAGGATGCCCGGCCTGTTCACTGCCGGGATATAGGGTTCACGGCAGATCCAAAAGGGATTTAGTCCCAGCAAGAAGTGGGTCATGACCGTGTTTCCCGCCAGGGAGGCCCCGAAAATCCGCTCCTGAGAAACTCCCCGCCTTTCGGCCATGCAGGCGATCTCTGTATTAAGGCGATCCAGGAGAACCTTCTTGAGGATGTCCATGCCCTTGTCCTGTGACGCGAAATGAATACGGGTGAGAACATCCTCTCCGTATCGGGTCTGGGGATTAGTGAAGCCCGACTCGTCCATGACCTTTCCGTTTTCAATATCCAGGAGCCGTATGGCAACCGTTGAAGTCCCCACATCCACGGCCAGCCCGAGGAGCGCTGATCGCGATCCGGCAGGGATCACATCCACAATGCGCCAGCTCCCCTTCTCCTTCGCCGCAATGACTTCCACACGATAATCCTGGTCTCTCAAGACCCTCGGAATCCGCCTCATCAGTTCAAGGTCGGCCTGCACCTCGCCCCCTCCGACAAGCCTCCGAACCCCCTCAACCAACCTGTCCACGTCTGCCGTATTATCCTTAAGAGCGGGCTTCCGCATATCCGGCCTGCATCCTAGAATCCAGCTTTCTCCGGATTTCATGTCCTTATTAACCGTCCCCTTTCCAGTCAACTCGCCCAAGAGCCCATCCGCCTTAAGAGTCATACCCGATCTTGATCTGTCCGGTCAACAGTTGCCCGGGAACGGGGCTTCCTGCGTGCACGGGGAAGCGTCAAAGGCAAATCTGTCCCCATGAAGGCGCGAGCGCCCTTACATTTCTTGCCATGGGATAGGTTGTGCAGTAACATTAAGGCGGGACTTTGCCGCCGGACATGAATCCACTCCCGCCGGCGGCTCAAATACAGTTTGTCTTGCCGGAAAACCCCCCTGAGGAACCGGTCTTTCGGAGTGCGCATGCCTGAGCAGGCTTCAAATACAAAGCCGGTTGAGTCCAGACTTCCTAAGCGTTCCCAAATACTGGATACGCTCCTCTTCGGAGTTGTGATCCTGCTGCTGGTCCTTTTCATGGAGCGGGGAACAGAGAGGCTGGGTTACAACTGGCAGTGGTACAGGGTACCGCAGTACCTTTACATCTTTGACGAACAGGGCTTTCAGCCGGGCCCTCTTTTGAAGGGCCTGGGGATCACACTTCAGATAACGGGAATCAGCCTGATCCTTGCCTTTGTGTTCGGCCTGGTGACCGCACTTTTCCGTATCTCCGGGTCTTTTTCAGCCAGATGGATCGCACGTGCCTATGTAGAGGCCGTTCGTAACACCCCCCTCCTGGTCCAGCTTTTTTTCATCTACTTTGTGCTGGGCCCCATCCTGGGAATCGATCGCATGACATCTGCGGTCCTTGCCTTGAGCCTCTTTGAAGGGGCCTACACATCGGAAATCCTCAGGGCCGGGATCCAGTCCGTGGAAAAGACCCAGTGGGAAGCCGCCTACAGCGTGGGTCTTCATCCTCTGACAGCCTTCAGGCTGGTGATCTTTCCCCAGGCCTTACGACGGGTACTGCCGCCCTTGACCAGCCAGGCTATCTCGCTTCTCAAAGACTCCGCATTGGTGAGCACCATCGCCGTATTCGACCTCACGATGAGAGGTCGCGCCATAATATCGGAGACTTACCTTACCTTTGAGCTTTGGTTTACCGTAGCCGCCATGTATCTCATCCTTGCCATAATCCTATCCATGGTAGTCTGGATGCTGGAAAAACGTATGGCAAAAATGTTATAGCCTTTGCTTACCAATTATCACTTTAAAGAAAGGAGATGACAAATGAAAACTAGGTTGTGGCTGTTCTTTAGGACACTGTTGATCACGCTGCCGTTGATGGGGCTCGTGGTAGTCTCAACGGCAGGAAAGGTTCAGGGACAGCAGGTGCAGGAGAGCACCATCGAGAGAGTGCTCCGAAGCGGCGTCCTGAGGGTGGGAATGTCCACCTTTGTGCCCTGGGCCATGAAGGACAAGAAAGGCGAACTGATTGGGTTTGAGATCGATGTTGCAGAGCGCCTGGCAAAAGATATAGGGGTGAACATTGCATTCGTGCCCACCAAGTGGGACGGCATTATCCCATCGCTTCTTGCAGGCAAATTCGACGTGATAATAGGAGGTATGGGTATAACCGCACAACGCAGCCTCAAGGTCAACTTCACCATACCCTACGACTACACGGGGATGTCCCTGGCGGCCCACAGGGAACTGGCCGAGGGTTTCAAGGGCCTCCAGGACTTCAATAAACCCGAAGTGGTGCTCGTGGCCAGATTGGGGGCCACGCCTGTGGCTGCTGCCCGGAAGTACATGCCAAGAGCCGAAATCAGGCAGTTCGACGATGAGTCTCAAGCCATTCAGGAACTGCTGAACGGCAATGCACATGCGCTTGTTGCTTCCGCCCCCCTTCCCGCATTTCAGGTTGTCAAGCACCCTGACAGGCTCTTCCTTCCTCTTGAAGGCACGTTCACCCGGGAACCCATTGCGTTCGCCGTTAGAAAGGGGGATTTCGATACGGTCAATTTCTTCAACAGCTGGATCACGATTGCGGAGTCCGAAGGATGGCTGAAAGAGCGAAAACACTATTGGTTCGAGACAAGGGAATGGGAGGACCGAATCCGGTAACCTCCTCCGGATGACGCCTCAATAATGATCTTTAACAAAAAGAGCGTCAAGGTTACCCCACTTGACATAATAATCGGCCTGCTGATCCTGGGGGCGGCAGGGTATATACTGTATCGAATCAGGATCGGCCTTCACTACGACTGGCAGTGGGGGTCGATCCCCCAGTATTTTTTTCGCCATGATGAGGCCTCGGATGTATGGGTCCCTAACATCTTGATGCAAGGGCTTTTTACCACCATTCGGCTGAGCATCTGGGGTGTGTTTCTGGCCACCCTCATTGGAATGGTGGTGGGGCTGTTCCGCCTCAGCAGAAGGCTGTTCTGGCGTCTAATCGGAGCCGCTTACGTGGGCCTGATCCGGAACCTTCCTCCCCTCGTTCTCATATTCATTTTCTATTTCTTTGTGAGCATTCAGATAATGCCGCTCCTACGCATAGACGAGCTAGTGGTGTCCGGCTCTGAAGGAACACAACGCACACTGGCTTTTCTGTTCGCGCGTCCGGAGGTTCTTTCCACTTTTCTTTCCGCATTGATGGCCCTGGCGGTTTTCGAAGGGGCATACATCGCAGAGATCGTAAGGGGAGGAATCCAGTCCATAGACCGAGGGCAGTGGGAAGCTTCCGCCGCCATCGGGCTTAACCGCCGGCAGCAACTCCGACATGTGATCATTCCCCAGGCCACACGACGCATATTGCCTCCCCTGGCCGGACAGTTCATCTCCACCATAAAGGATTCGGCCATTGTATCCGTGATATCCATTCAGGAGCTCACCTTCCAGGGACTGGAGCTCATGGCCGCCACCTACTTGACCTTCGAGATCTGGATAACCATTGCAGGCCTTTATCTGGTTTTGTGCCTGGGACTGTCCATGGCGGTTGAAAGGATGGAGATACGGCTTGCTCGAAGCCATGCCTGACGCCTGTTTCCCCGCCATGGATACGCTATGATGCTTTGCCCGGCAAAAACGTTGACACTGTTTTCGAGAGGGGCAATAATTCCTCCCCCGGAGGCTCCGAACGTTCTCTTTTCACCATTAAGGGTCTAATAGAGGATCAAACAGTGTCACATCTCCCGCGCATCGCTATCACCATGGGTGATCCGGCAGGCATCGGC
>CAYPSZ010000271.1:0-5145 GCA_964413125.1 uncultured Desulfobacterales bacterium | reverse complement strand
CCGCCTTCAACAATTGCGGTGTATTTTGAAATACGATCGGTGCTGTCCAAGAGATCCGGGTGAGTGCAAGCACTCTTTCGAATATATTGTAGATTGAGGAGGACTTATACTCGTAGGTGATTTCGTTTCGGAGCATGCGGATTTGGATGAACTGTTCGCCGGATGAAAGGACGCAAGGGGCACGCATCCGGCTTTCACTCCAGGGAACAAGGTGCAGGGGTAAAGATATGAACCGCCCGCTCGCATGCCTTGATCAAGCGCACGAATTGGGCTCTAAAGCCACAATGTCCCCTATTCGGTCAACAGATCAAGCGGTACACCAAGTGCACGCGCAATCGCAGAGAGAGCTTCGATTTGGGATAGAAAGGGTTTGCTGATTTCCGCCGCATCAGCAAGTTGTTGTTGAGTCAGGCCGTGATGCTCCCGCCAGAGTTTAACAGGTGACTCACCTTCCAGCTCACGTCGCATAATCTCTGCTGGAATCAAGAACTCGCGACCCGTGGTATAGTTCTCGTGAAATTCAGCGATGCTCTGTGTATCAGCCTTATCTTCCAGGGCCTGCTTTTTATGCTCTTGAACCAGGTAAACGATCCTCCAATCTCCAACTCTCAGACGATAACCAGTCGGTCATCCATTGAGCCGGCGGCAACAAGTAGACCCGGGATTCTTTCGATGAAAGGCTCTTCCGACTCGAGGATGACCACCAGGTCGATATCGCTCAGACCGTCGGCCTCTCCCTGCGCCCAAAAGCCGAATAAGATAATGCGCAACGGGTCCGAGGCGGCGACTTGGGACAGAATGGCCTGGATGGAATTGCTCAAAAAGGGAAGGATCAAAACAAAAAACTTGGTTTGGCTACCACTTTCGTTGAGTCGTTGAGTCGGGAATTCGGGGATTTGTCAATTCGATAAAGGAGGAATGTGAGAAGCCCTGTTTACACCGTATGATGTGGCTACACTTATTTCATTCAGCATTGACAGTTTTGCGGCATCAAGAATTTCTATCTCGATGGGTAGCCCTTCATGATCAAGATGTAATATGACACCTTCTTTTAAATCAACCGAATCTTCAGGGATTCCTTCCCTGAGGGTGATTAAAAGTATGTCGGCTTCTTCAGAATATTTTATCTTCATAAATACCTCCCCCCATAAAATAGCGATCAACATAGGGAAAATAGACGGTAATTAAAACAGGCATCTCTCTTTCGTACTCATAGACAGCTCTAACCAAATGTTTTTCATATCTCTTATGTGCGATATATCGATTTCTATGTCCTCTAACAATTTCTTCAGGCAAAAGCATTGTTTCAGCAACGATATCAGGTGTCAACTGCCATTTTAACATTCTTTCTAAAGCATGAAAAAGAAAAAGTATTCTTATCTTTTTATCTCTGCCAACAGATAAAGTAAATAACTTACCTTTATCGTGCTCTTCTATCTCAAGTATGCTGGTTTTCATTGTTTTGTTCATTGAGTTTCTAAACACTAAGGGTCGAATAGAAAACAACTAAGATTAGACAGGATTTACAGGATCAACAGGACGAACAACACGAGCACAGAGTGATGGGAGTTGCAAGGGAAGCACGCATTGGCGGCCCGTGGAGCAAGGCCTTTACCGCACCCGAGCACTACGGCCTTGAACCACAGGCCTTGACGATGCTGTCGCATCTGCCGCTTTGCGGTTCAATGGTACAGCATCTTCTTGAGGTCCTTGGGATCCGGGCAGCCTTTTAGAGATTCTTGATGTACCACTCGGCGGCCTTGTCCAGGCCGTCCTGTACGGAGTATTCCGGTTCAAAGGTCAGGAGCCTTCTTGCCTTGGAGATGTCGGCAAGGGAGTGGCGCACGTCGCCGGGGCGGAAGTCCTGGTATACGGGGGTGACGGATTTCACCTCGGGTTTAAAGGCGGCCACCCTGTCTTGTATGTACAAGAAGAGTTGGTTGAGTGTGGTGCGCTCGCCCAAGGCGATATTGAAGACCCGGCCCGGGGCCTCGGGGTTGGAGGCGGATGCGGCCAGGAGGTTGGCCCGGACGCAGTTATCCACGTAGCAGAAGTCGCGGCTGGTCTCGCCGTCTCCATTTATGTACACGGGCTCGCCCTTGACGAGGGCGGCGAACCATTTGGGGATGACCGCGGCGTATGCGCCTTCGGGGTCCTGGCGCGGGCCGAAGATGTTGAAGTACCTAAGCCCTATGGGCTTGAATCCGTAGGCCGAAGAAAAGACCTCTGCGTAGAGTTCGTCCGCGTATTTGGTGACTGCATAGGGAGACAGGGGCCGGCCCACTTTGTCTTCCACTTTGGGAAGTTCGGGTGAGTCCCCGTAGGTGGCGCTGGATGCCGCGTATACGAAGCGGCGCACATGGGCGTCTCTTGCGGCCACCAACATGTTCAAGAAGCCGGTGAGGTTGTTGGCGTGGACGAACAGGGGGTCTTCTATGGAGCGAGGCACCGAACCGATGGCGGCCTGGTGGAGCACCGTGTCCACCCCTTGGCACACCGTGCGGCAGGTGTCCAGGTCCCGGATGTCCCCTTCCACGAATGTGAAACGGCTCCAGTTTTCAGGGCCCACGAGCCTTTTCACCTCGTCCAGGTTGTGCTTGTATCCTGTTACGAAGTTGTCCAGGCCTATTACGCTCTGGCCCTGGCCAAGGAGGGTTTCGAGGATGTTGGAGCCTATGAAGCCTGCTGCTCCTGTTATTAGCCAGCGAGGATTGTTCGTGTTATTGTTGGGGTTGGTCATTGGGACTCCGTTTTGGTTTGTTGGGATCGTTTAGGGCGTTGGGAGCGTTAAAAGGGGGTTTTCAATACCCCAAGGTTGTCAAATAGAGCCAACACGAATTCATCCAGATCTTTGGAATGATGATGGGCGATTTCAAAAACCTCCTTGAGGTCGAGTTTTCCGTATTCATGAACAAGCAGGTTTCGAAAGCCGACAGCCTTGACCATTCTTTCAGATACGTGGGCGGGCACAAACCCGTTTTCTTCAAGGAAATAGAAAATTTCGCTGATGCTGCCCGGCACCGATATGCCCTGCTCACTTGCTACGTGTGTGGCAATGTCAACGCAGTTTTGGATGGCCATTTGGAGGTTAAAGCACACGATATCCTGATGGTCTCTGCTGCCCAAAAAAACGCCGAGATCAGGAGGGCACTTTTCGCGGGCGCGCTTAAGATGCTTGCGCACATTCCCGGCCTTTATCAGTAGGAGATCGGTGTCAACCATCTCGGACCTCCTGCTTGAGCCGGTTGATGAATCCCCGCTGGAACATCCTTCGATAGCGGGCGAAATCTGCAATACGGCAGTAAGCGGAGATTTGAAAAGTCGCGTAGCTGCGGGAATCATTCACTTGTAAGAGCTTACCTTTGGAGAAAATCTGCTTGAGAAGTTCCTCGCCCGCCGTGTTCAGAATAACCGTGTGCAAATCTCTTCTCAGCGCTTTTCCGAGTTGGACTCCATAAAGGGATCTGAGGGCTGAAGCTTCCGGAACGGCTTCGGGTGTCAGCAGCACGGCTATATCCACATCGCTGTCGGACCTCTGCCGGTTCCGTGCGTGAGAACCAAACAGGAAGGCGGCAACTACCTCTTTTCTGTTTGAGAAGTAGGCTGATGTTTTTTGTTGCCGGCAATCCAAGTCTTCAAAGCGCGTTATTTTCATATTCACAATTCAATCAGTGCCGGCATTCAGTGATACTGCAAGTCTTCCCAACCCAGAAAACAGGGTTTACAGGATGAACAGGGTGAACAACAAAAAGCACAGAGCGATGGGGAGTTGCAATGGAAGCACGCATTGGCGGCCCGTGGAGCAAGGCCTTTACCGCACTCGTGCGCTACGGCCTTGAACCACAGGCCTTGACGATGCTCTCGCATCTGCTGCTTCGCCCTTCGACGCATAAATTTGCTCAGGACAAGCGGGTCTGCGTGCTTCCGAGATGTCAGACGAAAACAAGTGCAACCGGAATTTTGATGTGAACGCGCTTTTTCGCCCGAAGGGCTTGGGATGTTCTGATTCTGGCTTTCTTTCAGAATCAGAACAAACCAACGAAAAACACTTCGTGTATCTTCGTGATCTTCGTGGATTCATCTATTGATTTATATTCGCCCTGTCCGTCCCTGTAAGCAAGAGCGTCACTGAGAGAATGTTACGATTTCTGTCTCTCCGTGTTCCGTGTAAAACCCTTCAACACCTTCTACAATGCTCTCGGCGGCCGCATAGGCCCGATTTGCGGTCTCGCGGCTGTAAAATTGGTGAGGAAAACCGCTCGGCAGGCCGTTTGGATATCTGGAAGGCACATAGTGCAAATCCAGCTCACGGGCTGCCTCCTGCATGCTCAGAAATCGGTCATCCATTGAGCCGGCGGCAACAAGCAGACCCAGTACAGAGTGGGTAAGCATGGCCTTCTTCCGCATGCCGTAGTAGTACAACAATGACTTGGCAGCCTTCTCGGCGGCCTGCTGTGACAAAAAACAGGACGTGGAAAAGAACCCGCCTTCAATGTTCCAGGCCGATGACTTCAAGTCGTAGGCAGCCTGCTGAAACCACCTTTTGGACTCATTGCGCCGAGCTTCGCTCATAAATGACCTTTCCTTCTTCGAGGATCATTTCCGCAAAAGGGTTTTGATCGTGAATCATTTGATCAAACTCGGCAGGTGTGTAGGCAAGCAGGTCGACCGATCCCACACTGCCGGGCAGCAAACGGCCCAGCCCCAGAATTCTTTCGATGAAAGGCTCTTCCGACTCGAGGATGACCACCAGGTCGATATCGCTCAGATCGTCGGCATCTCCCCGCGCCCAAGATCCGAATAAGATAATGCGCAACGGGTCCGACGCGGCGAGGTGGGACAGAATGGCCTGGATGCGTTTTGGCGTTTTGGGCGTTCTTTGCTTTGTCGGGTTCATAGGGTTAGGTTCGTTGGGGGCGTTAGGTTCGTTAAGACCGTTAGGTTCGTTAGGAGCGTTTGGGGGTTTGGGGGCGTTGGGTGCGTTGGGTGCGTTGGGCGCGATGTGAGCGGAGATAGCGGAGGAGGCCGTCTATTATTTGCATTGTATTGACTGCCTGGCCGTATATCTCCTGGAAGAGCTCCTCGCTGATGTACTCTTGGTCCAACGCCACGTAGCCGCAGTTTTGAACCTCCGCACAGGATCGA
>CAYPSZ010000270.1:0-4236 GCA_964413125.1 uncultured Desulfobacterales bacterium | reverse complement strand
GGCTGGTCAGTGGAGCTAGTGGGCAAGGCGTTTGCAGGCTATGCAGCCGGGCACCTCGTTACCCTGTTCGGGGCCGGGTCCGTGGTGGACCGCCTTAGCGCCGGGCGGACCCTGCCCCTGGGCCTGCTACCCATGGCCGCGGGCCTCGTGCTGCCGGCCCTGGCCAAAGGGCCGTGGGTGGCGGTCGTCTATCTGGTTCTCCTGGGCGTCACCCAGGGTCTGGCGGCCACGGCCGGCGGGGCGGTCTGGGCCGAGCGTTACGGCGTGCTCCACCTGGGCGCTATTCGGGCAATGACCCAGGCGGCCATGGTGGTCTCCACCGCCGTGGCTCCTGTCCTGCTGGGTGTCTTCCTGGACCTGCGGGTGCAGCCGGCGGTCCTGGCCGCGTGCATGGCGGCGGCCGTGGCCGTGGTCTCTTTGATGGCCGTCGTTCTGCTGTGGGCTGAGAAGAGCCGAGGTGGGGACCGTTGAACAGCGCCTTCCGGTCCTCGCTGTGTCGCCGGTGAGAAGCGATCCCGGAGCCGGGCCTACCCGTCAAAAACGTCAAAATTCAAGACCTGACCCCTTTTGCCCCGGTGGCAAGCTGACCGTGGACAACATTATCAACGTCCGAGCCGGCGCGCTGGCACACCGGCGCCGGTTCAAACGGGTGCGCCGCACCTTTACGCTCTTTACCGCCGGACTCGAGGGTGCCCATGGCAACGGCGATAGTCTGGTGGTGCACTATGAGGCCTTATCGACTCGAACGCATCCAGGATATCCCTGTCACCCCGGAAGAAGCGTGGCCCTTTTTTTTCGTCGCCTTCCAATCTCCCCGCCCTGACGCCACCCTGGTTGAAGCTGAGGGTGATGGGGGACACACCGGATCGCATGTTTCCCGGAATGGTGATCCGTTGCCGGGTCAAACCCGTGTTCGCTCTGAGCGTCACCTGGATCACGGAGATCACCCACATGGACGCGCCCCGTTATTTCGTGGATGAGCAGTGTTTCGGTCCGTATCGCTTCTGGCAGCACCAGCACCGCTTTTCGCCACGCCCGGGCGGCCTTGCAATGACGGACACGGTACACTACGGCCTGAGATACGGGCCGCTCGGAAGGCTTCTCCATGCCCTGATCATCAGGAAGCGCCTGGAAGCGATCTTTGATTTTCGATGCGCAAGACTCGAACGGATTTTTGGGGCTGGAACAAAGGTAGGACATTTAGATGAGCCTTCATGGCCGTCCCTGGATGATCTGCTGAGCCCTTTTTAAGCTGATCGCAGGTTTCATCGGATTCCCCTCCTTGCTGGATTGCCGCTGGTTTGATGGGGTGAATCGAGATCATCCCCTCTGCCTTCGTGTAAAAGCTGATTTACAAATCAATTCTATCAAATTCGGCCAGAGGCGTGTACTCTTTTCAGCTGAACCATATAGAGGGTGCGGAATGGAGGGTGCGGATCGCAGCCTTGGGGCTGCCTCCTGCAACCAACGGAAGCGGGAGAGCAGCCAAGTGCTCGTAAACCTTACGGATCTGCTACTCGTTGTTGACTTCTTTGCGATTGCTTGGGTATCATTCCACTACAGCGTTCACTTCAACCGAAAAGGAAGGAGAGAAAAATGACCCTGCCCGATGAGATTGTTCGCAAGGAAGTCTATGAAGGGTGGAAGACCTTTCTGACGAATTTGGAAAAGTCACTGGATTCCCTTGACAAAGAGATCGACAACACATCAAAGATGATCGATGCCTGTACGCTCGAGTGGTGCCAGGCTACGGAGCATGCCCTCGATGAAATCAGCAATTCGCTGTTCTCAATCAGCGAGCCGACCCTTTCCTCCGATGAGGATTCAAAAAAACTCAAAGCACTGAAAAAACGCGTTCATGATGTGTATGCAAAATACAAATCGACCGCTGAGAAGGCTTCCTAGGCTCTTTCCTTGTCCCAGCGCCTGGAACGGGACTCTCTCAAATCCGGTCTCAAAATCGGACAGAGAGGTGTTCCCGCCTTCTTGACGCAGAGTGCCGCGACAACTGTACCGGTTCTGGGACTGGTATCCCAGTGCCTGGAAAAGCCCGCTCAAATCGGATTCGCACAGGCAGACCAGAAAGTCTTGGCCGTCTTTCCTGCAACTGGAAAGAAGAAACGCCAGAACCTGGCTGAGAACTCCCATACTTCCGGCCCGGTCCAGATCGCCGCCGACAAAATACAGGTGGAACTTGTTGAAGAAATGTGAGAAATTCAGGCCCGACGAAGCCTTTTCCAGGAAGGCCACGGCCTGTATTCGCCCCCATGTCTCTGCGTAATAAGCCTCGCGGGTCCTGCCCAGACCGTGGGAGCGGTAAATATTATCCAGCCTTTCCCGGGTCAGGTCTTCGGGGTTCAAGCTCCGCAGGGACATCTCATGGGGGCTCAGCACCCGCCCCAGAAACTCGACTACCTCCCAGTCCTGCTCCACCGGTACGGAATGGATGCGGCCCCTGCCTTTCCCAGGAACTTGCCGAATAGAAACTTGCTTTTTCAGTATCAGGATAACCAAAGACATCTTTAGGTGTCAAAAAGAAATGCATAACCATATATAAATGTCAGGAAAAAGCCCTTTGGGGTCAGTGTTATGGACACGGGGAAGTGGAAGTCGTTTGATGGGGCATTTCGAGGAGCAGGGATGAAAAGGGGCTTGATCAGGCAGTACTTCACCTCTGCCGGGCTGAGAAGCACTGCCCGGGCTACGCCGACCAGTCGATGGGTAAGCTCGTCTCTATCGAAACCGCTATCCAGGTCCAAGCGCAATACAGTGTTGTCCTGCAACACTGGCAAAACCAGCCCTCCTTGAATGTGCAGCATACGATAAGTACTGTAAGTAAAAAACGAATGCCGGGGTACGAATTTAAGATGACTGCGGTGGACGATCAAGGCCCCGGAATTCCCGGAATACCTATAATCCTTGACGCTCTGTGATAGAATCGTCGAATGGGAATTCGGTGGGTATGTCGGGGATTTTATATACGATTTTACCGTTTTCCCAGTATGGTATTTTATAGTTTTTGCGGTTGGCATCTTCAGCCACTTTAACTGCTGCACGGCGCAACGCTTTTAGTGCCATTAGAGAATAATCGCTGTATTTTTGCATTATTGCCTCCCGGACTCTTCAATAATCATCGGTAGTGTTCCGGTGGTATCAATCAACGTCCATGAATCAGCCAGTTGTTTATAAATACGTTGAAAATTATCCCAGCTCCTGTCATATCGACGCCTGATAACATCTTCAGGCACATTATGCCCGCCTTGCGAGACCCTTAATCGAACACGTTCGATGGCAAAATCCACGGACGGCAGTGTCAGGTAGTAGATGATAACCTCATAACCAAGGGATTTCCATTCCCTGATTTTTTTTGCATATCCCTTGCCGCTGAAAGTTGTTTCAAATGCGAAGGATTCTCCCCGCCTGAGGTAGTCATTGATTTGTTGAATCATTATCTTTGCGGATGCGATAGCGGCTTTGTCCGGCCGAAAAGGGGATAACCCTTTTGAAATTAAATCGGCATTAACAAAATTAAGGCATTCTGCTTCGATGGGAAGAAATTCATTTGCAAATGTCGTTTTGCCGGCACCATTTGGACCGGCGATAATATAGCATTTTCTTTTCATACGGGTTAATTTATATCATCAAGGCACAGCGGATTCAAGCAATGTCTGCAGCTGGAGAGCTGTTTGGAATTACTTAAAAAACGTGATAGGAACCTGCCTTTTGTGAATCACGGTAACGGAAGGCGTTTTTGGGTGTCAACAAGAAACGCAGAAAAGTGAGTCTTTCCGGCCTATTCAACAAGAAATGTCCCGCACCCGAAATGGGTATGAGCCCCTACATGTTAGGGGACGGCGGGTGGTGTGAGAGTCTTGCCGTGTGGGGGCATTAAGAGGCCAGGGGAAGCTTGACAAGGAGTGTTGTCGTATTCTTTCCTGTCCTGATTTCAAGACGGCCGTTGAGGAGGCGGATTATGCGATGCGTTATGTAGATCCCCCTGCCGCGGCCTTCCCCTTCCATGAGCCGCGAACGGTCCTCTTCTGAAATAACGCCCGTGTTGGTTATCTCGACACAGGCCCATTCCTCTTCCCGGAAGGTTCGAACAGACAGTTCTCCTCCCTTGAAAGGTACGGCGTTGGTTGCATTATTCAGCAGATTGTCCAGGACGCGTTCCAGGTGCATTGGGTAGCATCGCACCGTCAGAGGGTCTTCGTAGGGCCCGGCCTTAAGGCTCAC
>CAYPSZ010000269.1:0-3572 GCA_964413125.1 uncultured Desulfobacterales bacterium | reverse complement strand
AAGGGCGCCCCCCGGCCGCGTCCTCTATCCATACGCCTTGAGAGTAGCGCGCTTCGGGAAGCGGGGGATGCAGCCGCCTTGGAAAGACGTTACTCTGTTGTTTCATGGATCAACCCCTGTTCAGGATCAGACGGTTTGCAGGTAGTCCGGGTTTACCAGCAGAAAAGCCAGGCACAGAAACAGGAAACGCTCCCATATGTATGTGCGGGTTCGCCGGTGTCCCTGGATGAAGACCGACCAGAAGAACATGCCGAGAATGCACATGGGTACCATATACAGCAGCTCGGCCCAGTTGGTGTTTAACATCAGGAGTTTGGGATTATAGATGAACATGAAGGGCAGGATGAAGGCCGCAAGGTCCAGCCGGAAGCTTTTTAGACCCGCACGGATCGGATCCGCATTGGCGATCCCCGCCGCAGCATAGGCGCTGGATCCCACAGGTTGCGCGGCTGTGGCCCAGCGCTTCGGCCACCTGACTCAGATTCATGGGCGCATTAGACTCTGCCAGGAGCTCCAGGTAGCGAAGACCCCGGCCAAGGGAGTGAATGAAATAGCGGTCTGCCTGGGCATTGTTTCGCATAGCGAAATCCAATTTCATCTCATAAAAACACAAAACCGGTCGCAAGACAAGAGAAAACTCAACAGGACTTTCTTAAGGACGCCCTGAGACCGCAAAACCTGACGCCTTCAACAGTATCTTTGAGGAGACAAATCCTTAAAATCCCTTTCAAGTGCAATCAGGGACAAAAGAACCGCAAATCTTATGCTGGATGCACTTCCTCACCGCGGCCCCAACGACCGCGGCCTCCACGAGTACGGAAAGTTAGTATTCCGGGTTTGCCCATGGTTTCCGGTTTGAATGGCCTGGAAAGCCCGTGTAGTAAGGCCTTGTGCGCTTTTTCAGCCTCCTCAGCCCTCCATCCCCCTCTCCGGCATCGGTGGCCATATCCTCCGCGCTTTCCCATGTCCCGTGGTTTATATCCATGGGCTTGCTTTTTACTCATAGGCCGTAGTCGGGGAGGAAAAACAGGATTCAGGTCATCGAGGACACCGCCATCGTTGGTTAGTATGGCTGGCGGACTTATCGTATTATGCACATTAAGGCATCCCTAAAATCGCCGGTTTTCCGATGCAATCATTGACTGGACCAGAAACGCAGCTGGAAGCTAATGTCACGTCTCTGGAATTTTGAAAGAACCGGGACAGGGTGATCCAACCCATCCCTGAATTGACTTCCCCATATCAAAGCACCCAGTTTCGACAACAACATCCTGTGGTCAAATTTTCTTTGACACCCAAGACCGGTGCATCTAAACTCTGTTTTTAAGAAAATGAATTCTTATCACTTGTCCCTGGTCTAAACCCGTTTCCAGCCCGATGGCCGGTGCTGGCTTTTTTTGTATGATTCGGATGGCTGCTTCACCCATGAACAAGGAGAGGAGGGATACGATGAGAGTCATGTTGGCGGCACTGGCACTGACACTGGTATTGGCGGGGTGCGTTTCCGAGGAGGTGAGCCCGGACGCCATGACCCTAGGCGTGGAGTTCTCGTGGGAAGGGACCGCCCGTTGCTCCAATGTTTCCCCGGTCATTCAGGTGAGCGGGGCGCCGAAGGAGGCGGTTTCCTTCAAGGTGAGGCTCGTGGACCTGAATGTTCCGAGTTGGAACCACGGGGGAGGGACCGTAGCCAATGACGGGGCCGGCGTCATTCCTACGGGCGCCCTGAAGAGCGGGTACAATGGTCCGTGTCCACCATCGGGATCCCACCGCTATCAGTTCATCGTCAAGGCCCTGGACGCAGAAGGGACGGTCATCGGAGAGGGGAAGAGCGTTCAGAAGTTCCCCTGACCGGCTGTGACAGGATAGGGATGTTCAATCTGGTTTGAGTGCAGGCATTAGAGAGGCGGGGTCCTTTGGGCCCCGCCTCTTTTTTTTGAACTCACCGGCAAGGGGGGGCGGTCAGAAGTGTATCCCCCGGGCCTTCAGTATCTCCGAGGGGTCCTGCATGTCCCGGTAGAAGCCCTTCCGGCAGTCCGTGGCGCCCAGTGCAAGAGCCAGGATAGATGTCAGCACGTCCATGACGTAGGCGATGTCGATGGCCATGGGACGGATGGCCGAGCAGGTGTGGCACCCCACGCACCTCCAGTTGGTGTTGGAGGCGAGTACCTCGTCACGAAGTCCCAGGATCACCCGTCGAAGGCCCCAGTGGGCACCGTAGTCCATGTGGTCGTAAAACGGGCACCCCCGGAGCAGCAGAGACAGAAGAGGCACCGCCGGAACCGGGCGCGGCTTCTCGCCTCCACCTCGGAGGTAAAGGATAGTTCCATGACATTGAGCTCTCCGAGGATTAATTCCTTGGAGGCAGGAGTAAAGGGAAGTGAGGCTCTGGACATCCTGGAAGGCGAAGCCGGAACCAGCCTTCAACAAGTCATCGAGACCCACTCTGATGTTCAGGTGATTCGTGAAAGGTTCTATCCTATTCCGGAATCACAACCCGGCCGCTGGATCGGAAGACAGAGTTTCGTCCACATCCCTGACACTGCGCTATTCTGCGTCGTCTTGGCGTCCGTTTTTCATATAGGCGCTCACACCCATTTGGGGTGCGGGACCTTCATTGTTGATTAGCCTACCCGGAAGATCTCAAGAGACATGTTGCGTGTGCTTATGAAATACTGGCATTTGAGGTAGTTCTTAACTTGCAAAGCTTGCAGTGCAATCATTGACTGGGGCAATAACCGCAACAGGAAAAGAATGGCTCATTCAAAGAGTAAAGAATCCTGAAAGCCTCGGTTTAAAGGACGAGTGTATTAAAATCTCAACCATTGTCGGCGGTGTGCGCGTCATCAGGTCTTGGGCTGCTTGCTGAACTTCCAAATCATCCTTTAACTCAATCCTCGATATTGTAGCACTCCGTTTCGACCACAAGATCCTGCGGTTACATTTTGTTTGACACCCGAGACCGTTTCATCTAGCCTCTGTACTCAAGAAAGCAAATTCTTATCACCTCACCTCTTTTCTAATCTAAATGAGCTACAGAGCGACGTTCTATCGCTACTTGAAGTTCTAGAGGAATGCTATAAATACCATTATCTCTCTAAAAGTGGTTCACTGACTAATGCAATTAGGTTAATAGAAGAATGATTGTCGAGCAAATGAATAAGACAAAATAACTTAACACAAGAAAGAAAAACGCCCATTTTTAATGAGCGCAATCCAAGCAAAAAACAAGTTCTTATCCTTCTTAATTGTCGGGCCCCCTTGAAAAGGAGATTGAAATGAAAAAACTTGCAATCGCTTTTTTGCTTGCTTTTATGTTGAGCAGCCAGCCGCTTATGGGTGCGGAAATTCAAGTCGATGCCGGGGGCGCTATTCAGCCAGCCATTGATGCTGCCGATGACGGCGATACCGTGCAAGTACCTGCCGGTACCTATGATGGCAATCTCCTTATTCAGGATAAAACCATTTTCCTGCTAGGTGATTCTGCGGAAACAACGCACCTGAGGGGAGACGGCACGGATTCGGTTGTCACGCTGCTGAATGCCGGCGCAAGCAAAGTCGACGGGTTTACCATC
>CAYPSZ010000268.1:0-9948 GCA_964413125.1 uncultured Desulfobacterales bacterium | reverse complement strand
AGCGGCCCTTGACCTGGCAGGCGTCCTGGAACCCGCCGTCACCCTTATGGCCCCCCCTGAGCAAGAGGCCGCACACCGGCTTGTTGAACTTCTGGAATTATACGGGGATGCCTGAGCTTTCCTGTCCTACCTGCCGGCAATACCCGGCAGACCCGATGCGCTCTTCTCGCTCCAGCGTATGAAGCTCTCTTGACACTCGCATCAGATGCGATAAAGTACGCCGATCATTTTATGGACCGTCAGGATGACAAGGAAAAGGGGGATGGATTGATGAATTCCGAACTGGACGACCTTTGTATAAACACGATCCGCATGCTATCCGCCGAAGCCGTGGAGCGCGCCCACTCGGGTCATCCAGGCCTCCCCATGGGCGCCGCGGCCTCAGCTTATGTCCTTTGGACCCGCTTTCTCAAGCACGACCCCCGCAGGCCTCATTGGCCGGATCGTGATCGATTCGTCCTTTCCGCCGGCCACGGCTCCATGCTCCTCTACAGCCTTCTCCATCTCACCGGGTATGACCTCACCATTGAGGACCTCCGGAACTTCAGACAATGGGCGAGCCTTACTCCCGGGCACCCCGAGTACGGTCACACACCGGGAGTGGAGACAACCACCGGTCCTCTGGGACAGGGTCTTGCAAATGCAGTGGGTATGGCAATGGCCGAACGTTTTCTCGCGGGCCGATTCAACCGCCCTGGTCACGAGATCGTGGACCATTACACTTATGTCCTGGCCGGAGACGGCGACCTCATGGAAGGGGTTTCCCAAGAAGCGTCCTCCCTTGCCGGCCACCTCGGACTCGGCAGACTTATCTGCATCTATGACGACAACCGAATCACGATTGACGGCAGTACGGACCTGGCTTTTACGGAAGACAGGGAGGCCCGGTACCGGGCATATGGATGGCACGTTCTCAGGGTGGATGAAGGAAACGATACGGGTGCCTTGGAACAGGCCATTCAAGCGGCCCGTGAGGATGAAAACCGACCCTCATTCATTGCCGTAAGAACTCACATCGGGTTCGGCAGCCCCAACAAGCAGGACCGTTCTTCCGCACACGGGGAACCCCTCGGTGCGGACGAACTCCGCCTCACAAAGGAAAACCTGAGATGGCCCCTGGAACCTCCCTTTCACACTCCCCACATGGCGCTTGAACACTTCAGGCGGGCCCTGGAACGCGGCGGAGACTGGAGCGCGGATTGGGAGTCGCGGTTCAAGGCTTACGGAAAAGCCTTTCCAGAGGCGGCGAAAGAATGGGACCTTTGGATGGGGAAGGAACTCCCCGCCGAACTGGATCACTGCATTCCGGTCTTTGAAGCCGACCCAAAGGGTACGGCCACAAGGGCCGCTTCCGGAAGTATACTTAACGCAGTGGCGCCGCTCCTTGCCAACCTGGTGGGGGGCTCTTCAGATCTCTCCCCCTCGAACAAGACCGAAATCAAGGGCGAACCGGTTTTTCAGGCAGGGCGATACCACGGCAGGAACATTCACTTCGGAGTCCGCGAGCACGCAATGGGTTCAGTTATGAACGGCATTGCCCTTCACGGAGGCCTCATCCCTTACGGCGGCACGTTCCTCATTTTTTCGGACTACATGAGGCCCCCCATCCGCCTGGCTGCAATGATGGGTCTTCAAGTCATATACATCATGACCCACGACAGCATCGGACTGGGCGAAGACGGGCCGACCCATCAACCCATAGAGCAACTCGCAGGATTACGCGCGGTGCCCGGCCTCACCGTGATCCGTCCATGTGACGCCAATGAGACCAGTGAGGCCTGGCGATGGGCTTTGCGCAAGACCGACGGTCCCACCCTTCTGAGCTTGACCCGGCAAGGAGTGCCTACCTTGGATAGGAGCGGATTGGGCCCGGCACAAGGACTTAAAAGAGGAGCCTATGTGCTGCGGGATCCCCGGCACGGCCCGGCAGAGCTGGTTCTAATGGCCTCAGGCTCCGAGGTGCATACGGCTATGCATGCCGCGGATCTTCTGGAGCAGGCCGGAAAGAGGCCTCGCGTGGTGAGCATGCCCTCTTGGGAGCTCTTCGATATTCAGCCCGATTCTTACCGTAATGAAGTCCTCCCTCCGGATATCCCCATTCGTTTGGCTGTTGAGGCAGGGGCCACCCAGGGTTGGCATCGATTCACAGGTGACAAGGGCAAAGTGATCGGCATAGATCACTTCGGAGCATCGGCCCCGGCCGGGGTGCTCTTTGAGAAGTTCGGCATCACAGGGGAGCGGGTGGCCGAGGCCGCGCTGGAACTGCTTTGACAAAGGCCCTTCCGCCTTCACCCGGGAAGCGAATCGGAAGAAATGATTTGACACAGGCCGCAACGGTCGCATTGACCCACTTTGCACTCGGGCGACTCCTTCTCCTCAAGAGCGAGCCTGTATTCCTTCTTCAAGTGATCCTTGCAAATGCCATGGTATATGTGATCCCAGGGAAGCACCTCGTCCAGCCCTTTGGGTCGATGGACGAAGAAATCAGGGTTCACTTCGCTGCGACGGAAGGCCTCTTTCCAATCTCCTTTGAAGCGGTTCGCCGCCATAAGGATCTTCCCGGCCCTGCGATCACCCGTTGAAAGCAGTGTCTGCACGTAGGCCCACCTGGGGACATCGAATGTAACGCTCATTCCCCCTTCCTTCATGACCGCCTTGCGAATTCTTTTCTGCTTGTCCTTGAGTGAGGCCACGCTCTCCATGGGAAACCACTGAAAAGGCGTGGATGGTTTCGGCACAAAACAGTTCACGCTGAGTCTGATGAGCCCGATGGTCCCTCTTCCGCCGGACTCGCGAATCATCCGGTGCCTGATTTTCTTTGCAAGCTCAATGATTCCGATCACATCCTCCGGGGTCTCGGTCGGCAGCCCCACCATGAAATAGAGCCTGAGCGAAAAATCCCTGATTGAGGCTATTTTGCTTGCAGCCTCCAAAATCACCCTTCCGGTCATATGCTTGTTGAGAACCCTCCTCAGCCTATCGGTACCCGCCTCAGGGGCCATTGTCACGGTTTTCTGGCCTGCTCGTTTAAGACTCATCAGGAGTTCCCTGCTGAGGGAGTCGGCCCTCAAGGATGATACGGAAAACTCGCCCCCCTGATCCACGATCCGCTCGGCCAGGGCCTCAATGCCCGGGGTGTCCGAAACCGCCGGACTGAGAAGGCCCACCCGCCCGATCACAGAGATGGCCCGGTCAATGCACTTGGTCAAGTCTTCCCCGCGCCGCAATCGCGGAGGCCGATAGACGTAACCGGCTGCGCAGAAACGGCATGATCGTCCGCATCCCCGACCCAGTTCCACGAGGATCTTTTCACCGAATTCGGTCTCGGGTGTGGTGATTACGGATACGGCCGGTTCGCGGACCTCCATGTCATGCGCGGGAATGATTCTTTCCGGAATGCCACCGTGGACCGGCTCAATGCACTTTAGAGTGCCGTCGGGTCCGTAGTGGGGCCGGTAAAGTGATGGGACATAGAGTGAAGGGACCTCAAGTGCAAGTTCTCTCAAGACCTTCCTGCGGCCCACAGAAATACTTGATAAATCCAAGAAAAGCGATATGAAACGTGGAAGAACCGCCTCGGCCTCTCCCAGGAGAAATGCGTCGAAAAAGGGCGCCATGGGCTCCGGATTGAGCATGGTGGTAATGCCTCCGCCCAGGACCATGGGATGGGAATCGTCGCGGCTTTCCTCCAGAATGGGGATACGTCCCCACTCCAGTATGCGGAGGACATTGAGATAATCGTTTTCAAAGGAAAGAGAAAACGCGATAAGGTCAAAGCGGGACAGGGGGGAAAGGGACTCCATGGAAAGGAGTCCCTTTCCCCCCGCCGGAGGGAGGGAGGTCTCCGGTTTGTCGGGATGAAAGAACCGCTCCGCAACCACACGGTCGTTGTTGTTCAAAAGATCATAAACCACCTGAAAGCCCAGGCTGGACATGGCCACGCCGTAAGAGTTGGGGTACACCAGGGCCACGGATAGACGACCGCCCCAATCCTTTAGGACGGTCCCCTTTTCTCCGGCAAGACGCTTCCTCTGAAGCGATGCGAGTTTTCCTTCCACGCTCCGGCTCCCGGTGCGGACGGACCGCCTTTTTGCCTGCGACC
Source organism: uncultured Desulfobacterales bacterium (assembly GCA_964413125.1). Classification (GTDB taxonomy): domain Bacteria; phylum Desulfobacterota; class DSM-4660; order Desulfatiglandales; family HGW-15; genus JAIPEI01. The sequence continues at coordinate 5,846 of CAYPSZ010000268.1, read as the reverse complement.
CGGGCCTGCAGGGTATACGGCAATACAGTTCAGTAGGCTTTGGACTGCTTGGTCCTCAGGAACGTGGGGAAATCCAGGCTGTCCCTGGAAAACGCCCTCCGCAAAAAGCCTCTCTTTTCCTCCCGACCGTCTTCACGGATATCCCCGAAAGGATTCTCATCCACTTTGGCCCTCATGAACGCGGGGATATCCAGACTGTCGTCATCCATATCATTTCCTTCGAAGGCCGTTCCGGTACCGGTGCGAACGGTCCATGCCGCTCCAGCCTCCTCAGGACTGGCCTCTCTTACCCCGCCGGAACGTTCGGCCACACGATCTCCCAACCGAATCACCTTACTGTATTGCTCTCGATCAATGCCTGTGGCAATGACGGTCATCTGGACCTCGTCACCCATGCTGTCATCGAATACCAGTCCTGAAAAGATCTCGGCGCCTTCGTCCACTTCCCCCTTGACGTAGGTGAAGGCCTCGTCCACTTCTTCCATGGTCATGTCGGAAGGCCCTGTGAGGTTCATAAGGAGCCCGCGCGCGCCGCTGATGGAGATATCCTCCAAGAGCGGGCTGTTGATGGCCTCCCTCGCCGCTTCCATTGCCCGGCCCTCTCCTCCGGCCCTGCCGGTTCCCATGATGGCGGTTCCCATCTGGGCCATTACCTTCTTCACATCGGCGAAGTCCAGGTTCATGAAACCGGTGCTGTTTATGAGATCGGATATGCCCCGAACGGCGTTTAGCAGCACTTCATCGGCCCGGACGAACAACTCCTTGACCGTGCTGTTTTTGGTACCCACGGACTTCAATCGTTCGTTCGGGATGATAATAAGGGTGTCCACCTCCTGTTTGAGGCTTTCCAGACCTTCCAGTGCCCGCCGCATTCGCTTTTCGCCCTCGAATTTGAAAGGCTTGGTAACCACTGCCACGGTGAGGGCGCCCGCGTCCCTGCATTCCCGGGCCACCACGGGAGCGGCGCCGGTACCGGTGCCTCCCCCCATGCCGGCGGTGATGAAGACCATGTCTGATCCTTCCGAAGACTCACGGATGTCACTCGCGCTCTCTTCCGCCGCGGCCTGGCCTATCTCGGGATCGGATCCCGCCCCTAATCCCCGTGTCAGCTCGGAACCCAGCTGAACCTTACAGGAACAGGCGGAACGATCGAGGTCCTGGCTGTCCGTGTTGGCGGTTATGAAGTCAACACCTTTAAGCTTTGCAGAGATCATGTTGTTGATTGCATTCCCGCCGGCTCCTCCGATACCTATGACCTTGATCTTTGCGCTGTACCGGTTACCTTTTTCTTCCACGAACTCAAACTTCATGATGTCCCTCCTTTTGATTCGAGTTAATACCCCAACTAAGTCAAACGATCTCCTTGAACCACCTTTTCATCCTGTCCATGACCCGCACGAAGATATTCGTGTCACGGATCCTGAACTTCTTCCCTTCCTTTCTCCTCTTTGCGCCGTAAAGCACCAGGCCCACGGCTGTGGCATACATGGGTTTGTTGACCACCTCCACCAACCCCTTGATATGCCCGGGGTAACCAATGCGAGAAGGGGCTTTGAAGACAGCCTCAGCCATTTCGGAAATCCCCTGGAGTTCCGCGGAGCCTCCGGTTACCACCACCCCCGCATTGATGGCGTCGGCAAATCCCGAACGCACCAGTTCGCTCCGGATCAGCATAAAGATCTCCTCCACCCTGGGCTCGAGGATCTCGCCCAATATTTTTCTTGTGATAACCCTGGGTTTGCGCCCGCCCACACCCGGGATCTCTACGGTTTCATCGTCCCGGATCATGGAGAACAATGCACAGCCATACTTCATCTTCACCTTTTCAGCGTCTCTTTTGGAGGTCCTCACCCCTATGGACAAATCATAGGTCAAGTTGTCCCCCCCCAGGGCCAGCACCGAGGTGTGTTTGATGGACCCTTTTGAAAACACGGCCAGGTCTGTGGTACCCCCGCCGAAATCGATAAGGGCGACACCCAGATTCCTTTCCTCGCCCGATAACACGGACTCGCTCGATGCAAGGGACTGCAGCACGATGTCCGCCACGTCCAGACCGGCCTTATTCGCGCATTTGATAATATTCTGGGCCGAAGTCACGGCGCCCGTAACTATGTGAATCTTGGTTTCCAGCCGCACACCCGACATGCCCAGGGGATCAATGATCCCGTCCTGATCGTCCACAATGAATTCCTGGGTAAGCAAATGGATGACTTCGCGGTCCATAGGTATGGCCACGGCGCTGGCCGCCTCGATCACCCGGTCAACATCCTTCTTGGTAACCTCCCTGTCCTTGAGGGGTATGACTCCATGGCTGTTGAAACCTTTGATGTGTCCGCCTGCTATACCGGCATAAACGGAACTGATTTCGCAGCCCGCCATGGTCTCCGCTTCTTCGATGGCCTCCTTTATTGATTGGACGGTGTTTTCAATATTGATGACCACGCCTTTTCTAAGCCCTTCGGAGGGATGGGTTCCGATCCCTATGATTTCAATCTCATCCGCCTTCAGTTCCCCAACCACAGCGCAGATCTTGGTGGTTCCGATGTCCAAGCCTACAATGATATCTCCGGCCATGCGTCGAACTCCTTCTTACCCTGGGTCCGCTCTGTGGACCCTGCCTTTCAAGGATCCGTTCATCCTCTCTTGAAAGAAACCACCGCGCCGTCTTGGTAGTGGAGGTTTATGCCGGTCACCCTCTGTATCTGGTCGGTCTCCCGCAGGTGCTCCACAATACGGTTCAGGTCGTTGATTTTTCGCTCCAGGTCCTCTGCCCTCACCTGCACCATGGCCGGAAGGGACTGGAAATAAAGAGATATGTTCCCCGATTCTTGAAAATGGATTTCCGAAATCTCCTCTTTCATCCAGTCCATTCCACTGTTTTCGAGGACCCTTAGCACATAGGCGGCCAGTTCCAGGTTCCGTTTTCCGCTTTCTTCTTCGTTGAAGTCACCGCTTATCACCGGATAATCAACGGATTCCGCCAAAGCCACTTCCTTGAAAACCCGCCCGTGGCGATCCATGTAAAAGAGGCCCCCACTGGAAACCAGGGCCCGGGGCTCCTCCCTCTTCGCGCGGATCACGAGTGTGTGTGGATATCGCTTTTCCAAATCAACAGACTCAACCCATGGATGCTGCTCAAGACTCTGCTTAAGCTCACGCAGATTCACCGCCAAAAGGGTCATGTCCGACCGAAGCCCCGAAATCTCCAGCAGTTCCCGCTTGATCTTTTCCTCAACGCCGGAAATGATCACCTCCTCAAGCCGGATGTAGGGGGATTGAAGCAGGAACTGATAACCCGCCAGCAACAGGACGCTGATCATCATAAGGCACACCAGAATGCTTGCGACTTTCAGGAAGGAAGAGCCCGCCCGGCAAAACACCAGCCAGGCAGCGACAAAAGGTCTTTTCCATGTCTTCTTTCCCGATCGCTTAGCCATTAGTTAGTCCGGCCTCCATTCTTCAGCCCAGAGGTCCGTCCTGTGGCACGGCGCCATGCCCGGGCCATGCTTCCGATTGAAACCCCAACATTCGGACCTCGGGTTCCAGTTCTATGCCTGTACTCCGAAAGACCTCTTTCCGTGCCAGCTTCATCAAGGAAAGGACATCCGCCGCGGTAGCTCCTCCACGATTCAAGATGAAATTGGCGTGAAGCGTCGAGATCTCCGCTCCTCCTATTCGTTTCCCTTTGAGGCCCACACGCTCCAACAGCCTGCCCGCTGCGTCCCCGCCGGGATTACGAAAGACGGACCCTGCGGAAGGATAACCAAGTGGCTGCGTGGATCTCCGCACTTCAAGGTTCTTTCTGATCCGGTTTCTGACCGCATCCGGGGCCTCCTTTTTGACTCTGAACAGGACCTTCGTGACCAAGGTCCCTTTGGGAATCATGCAACAACGGTAGGAGAACGAGAGCAAATCAGGTGCCACGGATGAGATCCTTCCACCGCAGTTCATGAATTCAACCTGCTTCACAGAGTCACCGACCTCCCTGCCACGAGCACCTGCGTTCATGGCCACCGCGCCCCCTGCGGTACCGGGTATGCCGGCAAGAAACTCGAGCCCACAGAGACCTTCATGGGCACATGCATCCAGCATTCGGCGAATGGTGGCACCGCCACCCACCCTCAAAGATGTGCCAGCCTCCTCCATGTCGACTCCTGCAAGCTCTCCGCGAAGCCGAACCACCAGTCCGTCGATCCCTTCGTCCGACACCAGAACATTGCTTCCTTTGCCCAAAACGATCCACGGAATATGGGACGCCTCGGCATAGGAAAGAACGGCTTTCAGGACATCCAGGCTCTTGGCGACCACAAAGGCGGCGGCATTCCCTCCGATCCGAAGAGTGGTGTACAGACGCATTGGCCGATCGAATCGGACATCGCGCCCCACGATGCTGCAAATGTCCTTTCGATGACGTTCTTCCATGGCCGCTCCGCTTCCATCAAAGGATATGGTTCCGACGCCTCCAGGCATGCGGGCCTCAGTATCCGCCCGAGCTCTCCCCGAGGATCTCCAAGAGCCGCTCACCCACCCGGTGCACGTTCCCCGCGCCCAAGGTCATCAAAACGTCTCCCGGCTGAAGAGTCTCGCTCAGAAGTTTTTCTATGGCCTCCAGGTCATGCCCCAGTATCACCTCACGATGTCCGTGCAGCCTGATTCCCCTACAAAGCCAGTCCGAGTTCACTCCATCCACAGCCTTCTCACCCGCACCGTAGATCGGAGCCACCACAAGCAAATCCGCCTGGTTGAAACTGAGGACAAATCTTTCATACAAGGCATGCGTACGTGAATACCTATGCGGCTGAAAAACAACCACCAGGCGTCGTTCGGGCCAGCAGATCCTGGCCGTTTCCAGGGTGCTCACTATCTCAGTGGGGTGGTGGCCGTAGTCGTCCACGAACAGAACGCCTCCTGCTTCACCCTTTATCTGAAATCTTCGCTCGAGCCCGCCCAGATTGCGGAGACCCGCTTTTATGTCATCCAGGTCCACTTCCAGTTCCAGGGACACCGTTATGGCCGCCAGGGCGTTAAGTACGTTGTGGCGGCCCGGCATAGCCACCAGGACGCGGCCTAACGAGCGGTCCTGGTGAACTATTTCGAATGAGGAAGCGAACTCATGGGTTTCCACCGCCCGGGCGCGGACATCCGCCTGGGTGTTCATGCCATAAGTCAGATATCGCTTTCGCAGACGCGGCAGAATGCCCTGGATCTCTTCATTGTCCAGGCAGACGACCGCTGCTCCGTAAAACGGGACCTTGTTGACGAAATCAACGAAAGCGGTCCGGAGGTTGTCCATGTTCCCGTAATGATCAATGTGTTCACGGTCCACGTTGGTCACCACGGCAATTGTGGGCGATAGAATCATGAAGGACCCGTCGCTCTCGTCAGACTCGGCCACCAGGATATCACCCTGACCCAGTTTGGCGTTGGATCCACCCCAGATGTCGAGGCGCCCGCCGATGACCACAGTAGGATCAAGCTCTCCGTTCATGAGAATGGACGCAATCATGGACGTGGTCGTAGTCTTTCCGTGTGCGCCCGCCACAGCCACCCCGTACTTGAGCCGCATGAGTTCCGCCAGCATCTCAGCCCGGGGTATTACCGGCACGAACCGCTCCATGGCCGCGGAAATCTCAGGGTTCTCCATGGATACGGCCGATGAGAACACCACAACATCGGCTCCCTTTACGTGTTCTTTCCCATGGCCGCCATGAATCACCGCTCCCATTGAAGCCAGCCTCGCAGTAACCTCCGACTCCCTTATATCCGATCCGGTGACGTTGTAGCCCAGGTTGAGCAACAGCTCGGCTATGCCGCTCATTCCTATGCCGCCTATGCCCACTAAATGG
>CAYPSZ010000267.1:0-1996 GCA_964413125.1 uncultured Desulfobacterales bacterium | reverse complement strand
ACGGCTGCATCATAGCTTCCCATGGCTCTCTCCGAATGTTTTGAGACTACCATAGCCCGGGCGGCAAACCAAGGGAAATTAGTATTAATTATCGGGCTAAAGCGCAAATGATTCTATCTTTAAGAGGGCTTTGGATGGCTTTATCAAGGATTTTGCTGAACTCTCCTATGCTCTGAACCCGCACGGGGTGTCGCAACAAGTATTTTAGAAGGAGATGGAACTCCATCCCTTCACAACTCGCAAAGGCGAACAAGAAGTTTGTCTTCTCCCTGCTCAGGAAGAGAGCCAGGATGAGGGACTATGAAAACGCCATCGGATGGCTGGAAAAGTCCGGCCTGATCCACCGGGTCTTTCGGGTCAAAGCGGCAAAAAGGCCCTTGAAGGCCTGGGGGGTAGCAAATCACGCGGTTTGATAAAACACCCATCACCGGATATCCCAAGGGATTGCGTAGTCGCTTTCCGTGATTTGCATCATCCGATCGGTGGGAGCCATGACCAGCCCAGGCCCGATCGGGAGGGCGGGGTATTGCTTTCGGAATGCGGCGATGGAGCTTGCATCGCGCCTGCCGGGCATACTCTTTGCCTTGACTTCGACAGGATGGAATTTCCCGTCGAGTTCCACCAGGAAGTCAACCTCGGCCCCGCCATAACTGCGCCAGTGGTAGAGGTTCGGCTTGATTGACATGAGTGAAATCTGCTTGCGCAGCTCTGCGGCCGCAGCAGTCTCGAAGATTGCGCCCCAAAGGGGGTGGCCGCCGATGGCATTGGGTGACGAGATGGCCTGCCCCGAGCACAACAGGTCGGTGTCGGCGATATATCCCTTGGACCTGGAACTGACCCTTTTGAGGGCGTTACCTGAAAAAGAGGGAACCTCAAACCACTGGAACGTAGCCGTCAGGATAGCCAGCCATCGTCCGGCGGTCTGCGGCGTCAGACCCAGCTCACGACCGAACTGACTGTGGTTGACCTCCTGTCCGGAGAGCGCTGCGGCCAACTGCAGAAATCGACCGAATGTCTGCCAATCGGCGATTTCGGCCAGGAGCCGCGCGTCTCGCTCGATATAGGTCCGGCGGTAGGAAGCGTAAAAATCCGGAATAACCTCCAAGTCCAGGAACTGGGCCTCGGGCAGGAAGCCACGCCACAACTGCTCATAGAGGGGGCGTTTCGATTGGAGCCGTGATGGGGGAGATGCCGCAAACTCCAGTGGATCCCTGAGCCATCGGGCCAGCCAAGGTTCCGGCACGATATCTCCAACGGTTTCGGCCAGATTGAAGCCTTCCAGATCCAGAAAGCCTGCGCGGCCGGCAAGGCTTTCGGCCAACGACTTCATGACGCCCCACTGCTGAGAGCCGGTGAGGATGTATTGCCCGGGGGTTCGGGAACGGTCCACGCGACGCTTAATGGCGGAAACGACCTCCGGAGCATACTGGATCTCATCCAGCACCAGAGGCGGTTGCCGATTGTTGAGGAAAAGCTCCGGGTCCAAACGGGCGTTTTCGATGTCCACTACCGGATCGAAGACCACTATCTGTGCGGAATCAGCAAAGAGGTGCTGGACGAGGGTGGATTTCCCCACCTGCCGCGCGCCGCTCACCACGACGACCGGAAACGCGGACGCCAATCTGTTCAACCGATCGCTTATGAGCCGATGGACATACATGCCCCCAATATTAATGATGATATCATCAATAATCAAGCAATTTCGTGTCGTTTGAGAGGAGGGGGACGTTGTTTCTTTGTTGACAAAAAAGGGTCTTCCAGGTTTCCGGGCACCACCTTGAACCTTGAATCTTTTGCCAGGGCCTCCGGAACCATCTCCCGGGGACCGCAATCATGCCCTGCTTTATCCCCTGCTGCACGCCCTGCTGCATGCCTTCTTCATCGCCTTCCTTCTTGATCATCTGAGCTCCGGGGACTGTTACAATACGGTCATCGACTAAAGCCAGGGGGACGGGTGTCGTTGCTGCTTGATCTTTGGAACAAGGCGGTATAGCAT
>CAYPSZ010000266.1:0-13464 GCA_964413125.1 uncultured Desulfobacterales bacterium | reverse complement strand
TAATATAAGAATTGATTAATAACACAATCCAATGTATAAGTGCTGTTAAAGTGGCATTATTTTTGTTTATTGGCTTATTTTTTATAATTTCACGCCCTGCAATGGCTGATTCCGGTTATAGTCTATTGCTATCTAATATAAAGATTGATCTGAACGATGAATCTGGTGAGCCAGGCCCTAGGGAATGTGAAGATGATTATCTGTATGATAGGCCTGTTTTACAAGCAGGAGATAAAGGAACGGCAGTAAAACAAGCCCAGCTACTGCTTCAATCACATGGATTTTATAAGAGTTCTATAGATGGTATTTTTGGTAATAAAACCAAACTTGCCGTAATCAAATTCCAAAAGACTGCCGGGCTTGAGGTAAATGGAGTTTTGGATGCAGCCACTTGGGAAAGCCTGACAAAGGAATCTGATAAAGCCTCTCATTACACAGTGCAGCAGGGAGACACGCTCTGGTCGCTTGCTAGGCGCTTTGACACCAATGTAAGTCAGATTAAAGCAATAAATAATCTTAGTTCTGATTTAATAAGAGTGGGGGATATTCTTCAAATACCCGGTGGAAATACGGTATTTGCTGAAGTTAAAGAATGGGACTGGTGGAACAAAGTTGAGCCTATATTTCCTATTAATGAGAAAGCAATTATTACTGATGTTGAAACCGGAATGAGTTTTGAAGTAAAACGTTATGGTGGCATCAACCATGCTGATGTAGAACCGCTTACAAGTCGTGATACTGAAACTTTAAGACGTATTTATGGTGGACGCTGGAGTTGGGATAGACGAGCAGTAATAGTTCATATAGGAGCTCATCTAATCGCCGGCTCAATTAATGGAATACCTCATGGCGGTCAGCTAATCTACAATAATAGTTTCCCTGGGCATATATGTCTTCATTTTAGTAACAGCAGATTGCATAACTCTGGACAAGTAGATCCCGAACACCAGCATAATGTAGATCTTATAGGCGGGAAGGAATGGCCGGTGCTTTAATATAATCATGTTTTTCAAGACTCTAAATATTCTTGGTCGGCGTTTCATCTGTCTTGAATTCCTGGATCTCTTCAGGACATCAGTAGATGTTACAAATTTCTATTTAAGTAAGATTTTTTGACCCGGGTAAATATGACGCCCTTGGTCAAGTCCGTTGAGCCGGCGCAATTCCTCCACCGGGACGCCGTATTCTTTTGAAATGCCCCAGAGCGTATCACCGCTCTGCACCACGTAATAATCTTCTTCGGAGGCCTTTGATGTCTTGACCGGCTGCATCCCTTTCCCGCGAGAGGCCCTCGCAAGTTCTTTGCGCAAATCCGCGGAGCCTGGGTTGCTGACTGATTTAGTTACAAAAATGTCTGTAGGCCGGACCGGCTTTCCGTAATAAGCCTCATTCCAACTCTCCTTGATGTCAAGTGCGGCCCCCTCCAGGTTGACCCCTGCATAAGCCCCCTTGGATCGGCTGAAAGATACGATGTTGGCCGTAACAACACCCTTCGCACCCGCGCCCACTGGACCGGCGGTGATGGAGATATCTCCACCGAGCTTGACCGAGGCACTGTAAAGGGAGTCCAATGCACCCTGGCTCCTTAGCACCATGATCACTTGTGCCGCCTCTCCACCGATCTGGAGGCCAAAGGTGATCGAGCCGATGGTGTAGAATCCTGGCTGACTCCACTGGCCGGTTTTCTCATCTCTGGCAAGGAGCACGCCGGTCCCTCCGGAACCCCCCAGAATAAACCCTCCCTTGAGCAGGCTGGGAATAATTATGATCCCTTTGGACGCTCCCAAATTGTCCTGCATCCAGGACATGTTCTCGTCCATCATGAACTCTTTGAATGTAATGAGAGCCTTGTCCACAAGAATCTGTTGTTCAGTGTTATCAGCGGCCAAAGCGTTTGATGCTGCGAAGGCTGCCGCAAGGGTCAGAAAAGCCGAAAAAAGCAACGTGCAAACAATTCGTTTTTTCCTGTTCATCTTTTCATCCTTCCCTGTTTAATGTATGCACCAAAAGCATGGCTTGTGCCCTTAGGCAAACGGATCGAAAGGGATTATCTAAAGTTAGGTTACCAGCATACAAGTCAGATGTCCATTAGGATAGGAACGACAGAATGGGCTCCTGTCTGCTGCGGGGCTTTGCGAAAACCATCTGCACATCGCCCAGGTAGCGTTCACTGAATCCGGCTTCGCAGTAGGAGAGGTAGAATTCCCACATGCGAATGAAGCTCTCCGAGTAACCGAGGGCCTTCACCTGTTTGATGTTGGCAAAAAAGCGCTCTCTCCAGGCACGTAGAGTTCGCGCATAGTGAGGGGTGATGTCCTCGAGGTGAACAAGGCGCAGGTCCGTGGCGTCGGCAACGGCCCTACCCATGGCCGTGACCGAAGGGATGCAGCTGCCCGGGAAAATATAGCGCTTGATGAAGTCCACTTCCTTTTTGTGCTTTTCAAAATCCTGGTCTGCAATGGTGATGGCCTGAATGAGCATTGTGCCATGCTCCGCCAGCAGATTGCTGCAGCAGCGGAAAAAGGTGTTCAGGTAGTGGTGGCCCACGGCCTCGATCATTTCGATGGAGACCAGTTTGTCAAAGCGTCCTTTCAGGTCACGATAGTCCTTGGAGACAACCCGAACCCTGTCTTCCAATCCTGCGCCGCGCACCCTTTGAACAGCCAGATCATACTGGGCCCTCGAAATAGTTGTGGTCGTGACCCGGCACCCGTACTGCTTAGCTGCGTGAATGGCAAAACCTCCCCAGCCTGTCCCGATCTCGAGCACGTGGTCTTTGGAGGAAAGCCTGAGCTTTTTGCAGATGCGTTCATACTTTGCGACCGAGGCCTCCTGAAGGGAGCTTTTGGGCCGCTCGAAAATGGCGCACGAGTATGTGAGGGTTTCATCCAGGAACAGGGCGTAGAAGTCGTTTCCCAGGTCATAGTGAGCGGCGATATTGGTGCGGCTGCCTTTCCTGGAGTCTTTGTGAAGGAAGTGATAGGCCTTGTAAACGGGTGCTTTCACCCTTGACAGGCCCCTGTCCAGGCCCCGAAAAACCATTTCATTGAGGAGAATGATCCTGAGCAGAACCGTCAGGTCATCGGAGGACCAGCGGCCCGCCATGTAGGACTCCCCGGCACCTATACTGCCTCCGAAAAGAACCTGCGTGTAAAAGTGTGGATGAAAAACGGTCAGCGAGGCCTTGAGGGGGCATTTTTCCGTGGCGCGGCCGAAGACATGCTGCTCTTTTCCGTCCTTGAGGGATATTTCTCCGATATGAATCCTTCGAAGAAGGGATAACAAAGCGCGCTTTGCCAGGTCATCCAGCTTGTTGAGCACAAAGGACGGCGCGTAACGCCTGTCTGCGGAAAGGATTGACTCGGTCATGGCCGCATCCTTTTTTTCGGATGAACATGGAGGGGGGCCCCTTTCAATGTCAGCCGAAGGGCCTGCCAGTAAATCATGGCAACAACCTTGACCGTCATAAGAGGATAGAAAAGGAGGCAGCGTGCAAGGGCATTACCGGATATCTCCCTTCGGTTAAGAGATAGAGTGGCGTCAAAGCGCCGTTTCCCATCATAGGTGTTGTTGACAAAGTGAACCTGAATAGTTTTGCCGGGCAGCCTGAACCTCCAGTCATAACGTATCTCCATCTCCATGAAGGGAGAAACATGGAAGGCCTTGGAAAAACGAAAGCGTCTCCAATCCTGAGCAGGGTGCTCATTCAAGGTTTCAGGCAAAACATAGCAGTGCTCTTCACCCCAGGGGGTGTTATGCACCTCCGCCAAGATGGTCTCCACACGACGGTCTTCTCGATCATAAAAGAAGTAAAAGCTCACGGGGTTGAAGCAGTGACCGAAATACCTGAAGTGGGTCAAGAGCCTTATGGGACCGGCGGGCCTGTTCCCTGTTTCTTTTTCCACCAAATCCCTTGCCGCTCGGTCCAGAGGAACAAAGGGATCGCCCAGGTGATCCCTTCTCCTCAGGTAGGCCAGGTTTACCTTGCGGTTTGACCAGAACCACCGGCCGTTGAAAAGGTTCGGGAGTTCCGCCAGGTCCACGTACATGAGAAAGAGCCGGTAATGAAAGGCGTTTTGAACCGAGCTGAAGCGACGGTGCCTCACCTTTCCTTCGTAGATTGCGCTTTGCATGATCAAAGGCCCTTTCCGAAATGCTTACACACGGCCAGAGCGCTTTTCACCCCGTCCTCGTGAAACCCATAGCTCCAGTATGCGCCGCAGTAATACGTGCTCCGGATTCCGCTTATTTCATCCCTTCTGCCCTGGGCCGACCTGCCCGCAGGGGTGAACACCGGATGGCCGTATAGAATTTTCCGTACTGCCTTTGCAGGGTCTATCTCCTCCTGCCGGTTCAGGGTAACGCAGAATTCAACGGGCGCCTCCAGCCCCTGAAGTATGTTCATGTCATAGGTAAGGGCAACTCGTTCCCGGCTCTCACGGGGCACATAATAGTTCCATGCGGCCCAGCATTTCCTGAGACGGGGCAGAAGTGTCGAGTCGGTGTGGAGGACCGTCATGTTTTCCTGGTAAGGAATGGCGGAGAGAACCTCCCTTTCCGCGTCCGAGGGATCCGAGAGCAAGGCAAGGGCTTCATCGCTGTGTACGGCCAGGACAACCGCGTCGAATCGTTCCGTCCCTCCGGCCGGGGATTGGACCTCCACGTGATCATCTCCACGTTTGATGGAGACCACAGGGGAGTTGAGGCGAATGTTCCCGGCAAAGGGCTTAACCAGCTTTTCGACGTAGTTTCTCGAGCCTCCCTGGACCACCAGCCACTGCGGCTGGTTGCGCGCTCTTAGAAATCCGTGGTTGTGGAAGAACTCCACAAAATAGCGGGCAGGGAACTGCCGAAACCGGAGCGGATCAGCAGACCATATGGCGGCGCCCATGGGAAGGATGAACTTTTCGACAAACAGGGAGGAGTATTTCTCTCTTTCAAGGTAATCGGCCAGGGTCACCTGGTCATCAAGTGTTTCAAGAAGTTTCAGTGCCCCCCCGCGGAAACGAAAGATGTCCATGACCATTCGATAGAACGCGGGCCTGAGAAGGTTGCGGCGCTGCGCAAAAAGTGAATCCAGGGAGCTTGGACAGAACTCCAGGCCTGTTTGATCGCATCGCAGGCTGAAGCTCATCCGCGAGTCCTTCCAGGGGACGTCCAATCGACGGAGCAGCTTGACGAAGTTGGGATACGTCACCTCGTTGAATACAATAAAACCAGTATCCACAGGATAGCTATTTGCTCCCGCCTCCACGTCAACGGTGTGGGTGTGGCCTCCGATGTAGTCATTCTTCTCAAAGACCGTGACTTCGTGGGATTCTGAAAGGAGATAGGCTGTCACCATCCCCGAGATGCCCGTTCCGATGATTGCGATCTTCATAGGTTACACCCTTCAACCAAACGGTGAACCACCGCCTCTGTTGCAGCGGCCCGGCTTCTGATCAAGGTTGTTCGACGGCCTCGCAATATGACTTGCCGCTTTTCGAGAGTTGTCCGAGATCTGAATGGAAGAAGCGAAAAAAAAATGTGTCTCGGGAAAACTCACATAGCGGGTTGACTCTACTCAGCAGCAATCCAAATCTTATCAACGGGAATAATTTGACAAAAAATCACAATAATGGAGGATAGCATGAAAGAAATGGCTTTTGACAGGGCAAAAGTGATTATTCAAAACCGGTTTAACGATTTCTGTGAATTCCACGGAAAGCCTGTGGCTTTGTCCGGTCACGGAGGCCGGTGTTCCAGGAGATGTCCATGGATCTGATAAGCCCCGGTCTATCGGGCCACAAAGAAATGGTGGTTGAAGAACAACACCTGGCAAGCGTCATGGGTAATGTGGGCGTCGAAGTACTGTCCACGCACCATGTCGTACTCCTCATGGAGCTTGCATCCAGAAACGCTGTTGAAAAACTGCTTCCAGAGGGACACATGGTCGTGGGAACATTTATCCGTGTCCGGCATCTGGCGGCTGTACCCAAGGGGCTCAAGGTTAGGGCCGAATCCATCTTGAAGGAGGTAAATGGGCGTAAGTTGGCATTTGACGTCAATGTTTACGACCCGAACGAAAAGATTGCCGAAGGTCGGAACGAATTGCTGATCGTATTCGCGCACAAGTTCCTGGAAAGGGTTAAACAGAAGATTTGAGCTCAACAGATTTTTTTTCAAGTATCTGTCCTTCCTTGTAACTGTAAGTGACCTACTCTTGGGACCCTTTAACAAAGAAAGAAGCCTGGATGCCAGGCAGTCAAGACGTTGATGGTTTTGCAGCAAGGGAACTTATGATCGGACGGCTTCTCGAGGTGTGTTCAAGGCCGATCGTTCATCCTGTGTTCGATTCTCAGAAGCCTCGGCTGTTGCAGGAGATTCAGCTTTAGAGTGAACCAGGTCCAGGTGGAGAGGGGCACCGTTGCCAACCCGAACAGGCGTTCCTTGACGGAAACAGGACCGAGGTCCCTTTCAATGTCCTTCAAAAACCGCCTTGCCTCGTTTCTACGTCCGGCATTCGGTCCAAAGAAGCTAGCAGCGTAAATGCCCGGGAGTGCACTCCTGACATAATCGCGCATCCGCTCCGCCCGGCCGCGCAGCAGAGGGTTCGAGGAATCCTTCAGGTTGCGAAAGCCTTCGAACCATGTCCGCACCACGCGAACAATGGACGGCCCAAGGAGTTCAAAGGCCTTCCGGTAGAGATCACGCTGCATGCTCTCAAGCGCCCTTGGGCTGAAATGAGGGTGCTTGAAGTGCATGGAGAACCCATCAAAGGTTCGATAGTCCGGCTTTTCCCGGTAGGCGTCAAGGTAGCGCCCCTCCGCGATGACCTTTCGGTAGAAGGGCGTCCCGGGAAAGGCGAAATAGATGAGGATCTGCCAGAGGGCCGGACCGAGCTTTACGAGCTTTGAAAAATCCTCCAGGACCTTTGAACGGTCCTGGTAGGGAAAACCGATGATCATGGATGTGAGTATGGCCACGCCGCGCGATTTCAACCCCTCATAGAGCACATCCAGGTCAACACCCTTGAGCTTTTCATATCCAGCCCCGGTGCCCTCAAAGGCGGTCCAGATAATGTCGAATCCCATTTCCGCGATCTCGTCGGCCGTGAAATGCGATAGACCCCTCACACTCCCGAACCCCATGATGGAAAGGGCTCTGCCCCCTTCACGAACACATGCGAGGAATTCCCTCGCCCTTCCGGCGTGGATAAAAAAATCTTCATCGATCACAATGAACCCGCTGAGATCTTCGCCGGCCTCCCTCGCTTTTCGCTCCATGAGCAGAATCGTATCGTAAAGCTCCTTTCCGCTTTTCACAAAAGGTACATATTTGCGATTGAAGAAGTGTGAGGTGCAGCAGAAGTCGCAGCCATTGGGGCAGCCAAGACCACCGGTGATGTGTGCCACCTTGCTTTTAAGAGGGTACGAGAAGATACGAGGCGACTCAATGGGTGCGTAAGGGTGACGGATGGGGCGGTCCTGGTTCTCTCCCAGGAGCCTTCTCATGAACCCGATGCCTTCTTCCCGACAGATGAAATCCCCAAATGGAGCCAGCTCATGATCAGTAAGAACCGTACCATATCCCCCCAGAACTATCTTTGATCGCGGAGAATGCTTCCGTATGAGACCACTCATCACTCGAAGTTTGTGGAAAGTGGCCACAACGAAATTGATTCCTATGTATTCATAGGCACGGCCCTTTATTTCACGAAGAAACTCGCGCTCCGATGGGTAGTGGAGAACTACAGTCGGGGTTTCGACGTTTTCAGCTATATAGTCAAGCCCCCAGCAGCGGATCACCTGGCGGTAGCTGAAGATCCCTTGGCTTCGAGTCACCTGGGCGTGAAACAGCTCGGCCCCTACAGAGTCCCCTTCACCATTTCCCCCAAAGGGACGACAAACGGTTGTGAGCAGCAAGTCAGGCACTTCAAGGTCCTTCCTTCAACAATCAAAGCCCGAGGAGAAACAACAGATACAACAAAAGAGCACTCGTTTCAAGTATGGGAGCGCCGCACGGCGACTGCCGGTTTCTCTCGTGGGACCTGGGCCGGCCAAACGGTACGAAACCCTGTCAGGCCATGGTCACCAACGAGTTCAGGGCTTACTGCTTCGGAAACCAGGGGATAAAAGCACTCGTCCGCGCCTTGTAGGCCCTGTAATCCGGGCGCTTTTCCTCGATGTTCCTTTCCAGAAGGGTCACCCCTGAGACCTTGAGCAGCAGGAAGGTTATGGTGAGCGGGCTGACGATGGTCCACAAACTGTTCGGGGTTGAAAGTGTGATCAGGAAGATGCCCCACCAGACGAGGCATTCCCCGAAGTAGTTCGGATGGCGGGTGGTCGCCCAGAGCCCCTTGTCCATGACCTTGCCCTTGTTGACCGGGTCTGACTTGAACCGGTGGAGCTGGAAGTCGGCCGTGGTCTCGAAAACAAAACCCCCAACCCAGAGCAAAAGACCCGCCCAGTCCGTCCAGCGAAGCCCTTGGGGCTCTGCTGCCATCACCCCCGCCTGGACCACAAGGGATATGACCCACATGAGAACACCCTGGAGCAGAAACACGGTGAAAAGGCTTACCCACCAGTATTTTTTTCCGTACTGATCCCTCCATTTCCTGTATCGGCGGTCTTCCGGACCGCCTCTCTTCCTGTAACCGATGTAGGCCGCCAGCCTGAGTCCCCAGAGGGACACAAGGGCCGCAATGAGGAGGTCCCTAGGGAGTACGCCTTGGCTTTGAAAAAAGGTAAGCCACGCCAGGAGCACGAAACCCGGGCCCCAGAAGACGTCCGCGATGCTGGCATCCTTAAGTGCCAGGCTGATGAGCCAGACACAGACCATTACCGCTGAAATAACGGCCAGATTGATTCCCAGAAGTGTCACGGTTTCGCTCATGATAATCTCCTTTTGAGGTCGTTCTGCTGCAGAGAAGGGCCTTCTTTGCCTGCACCTTCCGGGATGCTTTTCCCGGCATCCACAGCCCTCCTAATCTCCTCATGAGTTCGGCTGTCTATCGGGTAAAAAAGGGCGATAACAAGCGCCACGATGTTGCAGAGCGACGGTACCAGTGCATAGAGGATCTTGAGCATCAGGACTACCTGCTCCGACTGGGCCGCATTGGGCACATAGCCCGCTTTTCCCAGCAGGGACAGGGCCAGGCCCACGCCAAGGGCAGCAGCCAGTTTCTTGGCGACGGACCAGAGTCCGATATAATGACCCTCGCGCCTTTCGCCCGTCAGCAGTTCGTCATAGTCGATCACATCCGCCTGCATGGCCGAAGGGATGGCGACGGTGGCCCCGAATCCAATGCCCGAGACAATCACAAGGACCCCGTATAAGAAGGCGTCTTCAGGACCCAGAAAAAAGACCCCGGTGAAGGCCCCTGTGTTGACGGCCATGGAGAGGATCCATGAATATTTCTTGCCGATGCGTTTTGCCAGTAAGACCCAGCCCGGCAGAAAAAAGATGCCGGTTATGAAGTAGAGTCCCAGGAAGAGGTCCGCCATTGGTGAATGGAGCACGTATTGCACATAGTAGAGGATGAGTGTGGCCGGCAGGTTGTTTCCGAAGGCGGCGATGGTGTAGGAAAAGAGTAGGATCATAAAGGGCCTGTTTTTCAGGACCACCGCAAAGCCCTTTCTGAAGCTCGTTCTCTCAGGGGCGGTTTCCCTGGCTTTTTCGCGTATGGAGAAGATGCACCACCCGCAGAAAAGGATCACCAAGGGGGCGTAAAAGATGGAAATCCAGAAGAATTTCGCCTGCTGATCCGCCGGAATGGCTGAAAGTCCCAGGAGACCGGATACCACGGCCGGAGAGGCGGCCGCCACCAGGGTACCTGCAATGAGCGCCCCGTCTCGCCAGGCAAAGAGGCTGATCCTTTCGTGGTAGTCAAAAGAGATCTCCGGTCCCAGGGACTCGTAAGGTACCTCCACAATGGTCCAGAACAGAAACACGCAGAAAAACCAGAACCCGAACCAGGCCGTCTCATAGGTCGGAGGTCTATCCGGCGGGTTGAAGAGACAATAGATGGCCACGGCCAGGAGCAAGGAGCCCCCTAGAATGAAGGGGCGGCGGCGTCCGAAACGAGTTTCGGTCCTGTCGGAGAGG
This sequence comes from uncultured Desulfobacterales bacterium, assembly GCA_964413125.1. Classification (GTDB taxonomy): domain Bacteria; phylum Desulfobacterota; class DSM-4660; order Desulfatiglandales; family HGW-15; genus JAIPEI01. The sequence goes on along the minus strand of CAYPSZ010000266.1, from coordinate 3,378 downwards.
ATGCCTGTGAGGGGATCGGTAACCGCATCAAACAGCCTTATCCCGAGGATGAGGCCCCCCATGACTCCGATGTGAACCCCCACCACGTCAGTGTAGAACTTGGGGATGTAAATGTATATGGGGATGCCCACCAATGCCAGGGCAAAGGCGGGAGCGGCATATGCCAGTTTGAGAGAAACGCTTATGTTCCTCCCGGGGGGTTCATTCATGATGACTCGACCCTTTCTACCATATGCCCCCTTTGACAGGACTTAACTAAAAGATATTCATTTTAAGACCCTTTTTCAGGAAATCAAACCCAAGAGGAAGGTAGCGGGGTTCTTCGGCGATTGTAAATGACTCGATAAGTGATTATTATCTTCATCCGGAAGAGCTTTCTTAATTGGAAACTTGGCAGTGACCAAAGCTTTTTATCGAGGGCCGAGATCCTCGGCTTCGGCGTGGAGGGAAAAACCATGACGTGGATACAATGGGTTAAAATCTATGTACTGAGCCTTGCAGTCTTTCTTGTTGTGGATTTCGCCTGGCTGGGTGTTGTTGCCAAGCCATTCTACCAGCGTCTTCTGGGCCATTTGTTCAGTGAACGGGTGAATTGGCCGGCTGCCTTTCTTTTTTATCTCATTTTCGTGGTCGGCATACTTGTATTTGTAGTCTCTCCAGCTCTCCAGGCCCAGGCATGGACGCGGGCGCTTTTTTTCGGCCTGCTGTTTGGAGTGGTCACCTATGCTACCTTTGACCTGACAAATCTGGCGCTAATCAAGGGATGGCCGGTGTCAATTGTGGTGGTGGACATCCTTTGGGGGGCTTTTTTGAGCGGCACTGTCTCAACGGCCGGTTATTTCATTGCCCGGTGGCTTTCCTGAGATGACGCTTACATTGAATGGGGTTTTCAGCGGCCGCTGGTTCCAGGGGACCACGGGATCCATGAAGCAGCGATCTTAAGAGGCTGAGCTCAGTTATTGACGTCCTGCGCACCGGGAGCACCGAGATAAGCGGCTCTTATCTTTTCCATTCTTGTGCGGTTCACACCGAAGTCGTAGTATCCGGTTCTCGACGCGGAGCGAAAGTGTATCCGTTCCTCATCCGGATCCACGAGGAACTCAACGTCATCAACGAAGCGAAACAAGGCAGAGCGGAACTCCGCGTGGACATAGTACGCGGTGACGGTCACGAGTGTGCATCGTTTAATGCCTCTCAAGACCGCCAAAAGAAGGTCCAAGCTCTCCGCACCGGTGCCTCTTAATGGCAGAGGTTCCATGGCGCGTTCCGGTTCCAGGCTCCTGGAGGAGACACAGTTTGGGCTATTGGGGCAGGGAGCAATCTCTCCCCTGGTAGCGTCGCGACGTTCCGGGGGTGCAGAGGAACACGCGGCCAGGATGGACATTGTCAAAAACATTGTCAGAGCCCCGACCCTGAAGGATCCTATTCTTCGACCTCGATATCGCCGGCATAGCGGCCGACGACATCTCCTTCGACGCATTCTGAAAGCTCCTCGTTCGTGGCATCCTTGACATGCTTCAAGGCGTCCAATGGACACAGATATTCGTTGCCCGTCCCATCCTTCACCCGTAGGTACTTAGGCCTTTTTTCTCCCGATTCCATGAATGGATTCTCCTTCCATCTTTGCTGTGACAACTGGTAAGAGAGGAACTTCTTCGCCTCCAAACACTAAAGATTTGAGGGCTTCACGCCTTTACCGGCGATTTTTGCGTAATGTGTCATCATAACCCACGAAGTGGCATTCTGCCAGTGTAAATCCCTTAGCAGAAAACACGCCCCGACCCCTGTCGCAAAATGGGAGGCACATCAATCGCCGGACCTGAAGATAAAAAAGATGTTGACCTAAAGGAAAACTCATGTTAAAAAATAATTATTATCATTTGTCTCGAAGGGATCTCAGATGCCGGACCCCAAAGAACGATTCAAAATAATCATACAGAAACTGAGAGATAATGGGCATAAGATAACACCCCAGCGGATGGCGATAGTTGAAATAATAGCCGGGAGTGAAGGCCACCCCAGTGTTGAAAAAATCCATGACCAGGTTAAAAGCAATTTCCCCACAATGAGTCTTGCCACTGTGTACAGGAATATTTTATTGCTTAAATCCTTCGGTGAAGTCCTTGAATTAGGGTTTCCAGATGGGAGTAACCGATATGATGGAAACAATCCCCATCCACATCCACATGTTATTTGTATAAAATGTAAAAGAATTATCGATTTGGAAACAAATAGACTTAATGAGATTAAAGAAGAGGTTGAATTAGAAACTCATTTCAAAATTGTTAATCATAGTTTGGAGTTTTTTGGCATTTGTAAAGACTGTATATAATTTAAACAACCGTATTTCTGTTCCAATTAGATTCCAAATTCAAAACAATTTAAGAGATAACATCAAAAAAGAAGAGGAGGTCATGCCATGACTGACGAAAGCAAATGCCCTGTAACGGGTAGGACAAGCAAACCCATTAGCGGCGGTGGTACATCGAACCGGGACTGGTGGCCGAACCAGGTCAACCTCAGGATCCTTCACCAGCACTCGCAACTGAGCAATCCAATGGGTGTGGAGTTCAACTACGCAGAGGAATTCAAAAAACTCGACCTGGAGGCTGTAAAGAAAGACCTGTATGCACTCATGACCGATTCCCAGGACTGGTGGCCGGCCGACTACGGTCACTACGGGGGGCTCTTCATCCGGATGGCCTGGCACAGCGCGGGCACCTACCGCATGGGCGACGGGCGTGGGGGAGGGGGGTCCGGCTCCCAGCGCCTGGCGCCTCTCAACAGCTGGCCCGACAACGTGAACCTTGACAAGGCGCGCCGTGTGCTCTGGCCCATCAAACAGAAATACGGCAACAAGATCTCCTGGGCCGACCTCATGATCCTCGCCGGCAACTGTGCCATCGAGTCCATGGGTCTACAGACCTTCGGCTTCGCCGGCGGGCGTGAGGATGTTTGGGAGCCGGAAGAAGACATCTATTGGGGTGCTGAGGACGAGTGGCTCGGCGACAAGCGCTACTCCGGCGACCGGGATCTCGAAAACCCGCTCGCCGCCGTGCAGATGGGCCTCATCTACGTGAACCCCGAGGGGCCGAACGGAAACCCGGACCCGGTCGCATCGGGCCGTGACGTTCGGGAGACCTTTGCACGCATGGCCATGAACGACGAAGAGACCGTGGCGCTGGTCGCCGGCGGGCACACCTTCGGCAAATGTCACGGCGCGGGCGACGCCTCTCATGTCGGTCCGGAACCCGAGGCCGCACCCATCGAGCAACAGGGTCTCGGCTGGAAGAGCAGCTTCGGCAGCGGCAAAGGTGGCGACACGATCAGCAGCGGCCTGGAAGGCGCTTGGAAGCCGAACCCGACCAGGTGGGACAT
>CAYPSZ010000265.1:0-2790 GCA_964413125.1 uncultured Desulfobacterales bacterium | reverse complement strand
TCACTTATGTCCACTACCCACGCGCGACTCTGGGTTCCACCAGCCTGGATCTTGCCGGCTTGATCGCCTTGATGTTCACGAAAACCACATCCTGCCCTTTTTCTCTCTGTCTCTCTGCCAACTTCTCACTCCATTGATTATATTCTTCATCATCTTCGACCTGGAGAACAACCTGAGCGTTGCCCGGTATGCCGGCCGCAAATTCTGGATGTTCCACCACATAACGGTCGAACTCCGTAACCAGTATGGCATGCTTCTTTTCCAAAATATCGTTCATTCAGTTGCCCTCCAGAAAAGCCCTTTGGTATCCCTTCCAATTGTCCTTAATGTCTTCGTCCGCCAGTACCAAGGCCTCGTCAAATTCCAAATGGACCGCCTTCTTCGTTCTTCTTCCGTCCATATAGTAACGATCTATGTGCGGAAATCCGTGCGCAGAATCGTAGCGAACGACGGGAATCCAGCGGTCCTCGACAAAACCTCCAATTGAACAACAAAGTCTACAAGCCTCCCCTTGTCGCTTTCGTGATAGTGCCTTTTTCGCGCACCCTCACCAAGCGGAATCACGTATTCTATAATCTTCAATTCCTACCCACCCGTCCCGTCATCCACCAATCCCCTCTCATCTCTCCTCTCTCATCTCTGACCCCCGACCCCTGACCTCTGACGTCTGACCTCTGATCTCTGCCCTCTGCCTCCATCCCGTTCATCCGCCCATCTCCATCACCTTGCCCCACATATCCTCCAACGCCTGGTGCACTGATCGCCCCGGTCCAAATCCATATGAGCAGTCCAAAAAGTCCTGCTCATACAGAGGCGTCAGCAACATCACCACCGCTCTTTGGAGAACTCTATCCTCAAGGGTCGGTATCCCTATCGGCCTGACCCGGCCATCCCCTTTGGGAATGTACACCCTCTTGACCGGCGGCGCTACGTAACCCCCGGACTTGAACCGCTCCAGAAGACTTCGAAGATTACCATCCAGGTCCTTCTCATATTCTGCTGCCGTCACGTCATCCACTCCAGCCGATCCGTCCTTCCGCGTCTTCCGATATGCCTCATACATCCATTCCAGATCGATATAGTAGGCAAGCGAGGTAAAGCCCACATCCGGCATGCGCTTCCCAAGTTCCGCTATCCGTCAATGAAAATGATTGAGGTGCCCTGATAGGAGGGACTTCTAGTCCCGATCATAGGTGGATCGGGAGCACATCTCCCTCCTACAGGGGGGCATTTTCACGGTAAAAAAGGATTTCATGAAGCTACATGTGTAGATCCCTGTTCATAGCCTAAAACGCCGACTGTAACACGGCTCATCGGCCGGATATCTCCCTTCACAAGGGCTTCCAATTCCTTGTAAACAGAATTATCCAGGTATTTCTCACCGCATTGGTCGCATAGACCTGCAGGCACATCTTCAATGACGAAAAGATCCTTCCCCCACCTGTAATCAATGGTTACACGGGCATTCCTCACTTTTCCCTTACAGAAATAACATTTGGAAACCATCCTATGTACCTAGCTTCCTGGTCTTCAGATCCTCTTCCCATTCGCCAACATCCGGCTCATATTCAGTGATAATCAATAATTCGTCATCCGTCATCAAATTTCCACAAAGCACATGCAAAGGCCTTCCCTTGCCTGAGTAACCCATTATCAGACCACTGGCGCCTTGCGGGTCATCCGGATACGGTTCGATAATGATGCCTCTGAGAACAGTTTCTTCAATTTCATCTATCCCAATTTTCATTAATCGAATCTTTTCAGTATGTGAAAAAGAGGCTGAATATCGTCGTTGTCTTATTTGTTCACGTATAAATTCAAGTAATATTTGATTCTCATCTTTCACAAAAATGGCTTCTTTCAAAATGGAGAGCGATAGAATTATCCTATATTCCAGATGCTTAAAGCATGGATAAAACCAAAATCATTGTCAAGAGCCAATTGAATAACAGAAAAGGTTTATCCACATCGGGACTGGAGCGAAGTCCACTTGTGCGCCTCTGGCTCATTTACCCGCCTCTGACGGGCCGGAATGGGTAAAAGGAGGTGGCGTGTGTTGTTCATCTATGGCGGACAATCACCCTTTTGACGATGTTTTTCGTGTTCTGCCAAATGAGTTTTTACCCCGTGCAACATGCCGAAGCCATCCGAAACAATATTGCCTTCATCCACTTACCTATTCAGCTTATCCCCCTCAGTTTTTCCGCGTCCGGCCCTTCCTTCCTCGCCCTAAAAAAACCAAGTTATTTGATTATTTAAGGACGTCCCTTATCCGTCCCCTCGACGACCCGGAAGGCTTAGGCACTTCCGTATCCTGCCGCTACCCCCTTGCAGCACTCCCTTGTCCCTCAACCGTTTTTGAACCTCTTGAGCTTTGTCCGCCGGCACCGGTTGAAGCTCGGCAATGGGAACCCCGTGACGTACTATTCTCACTACCTGTCCCCGCTCAACACTCTGAAGGACCTTGCTGAGTCGATCGCGAAGCTCCTTTACACCCACAGTCTCCATTTTTGCCTCCAGCCAAGTGGCCACCTTTTTCGAGAATTATGACCACATCCATCCAGGCGGTCAACCTTCTTGAAGGGCAAAGAAAAAGCGAGATTCCGACATAGCCCTTGAAGGTCACGAACGAGATGCCGTTTACCCGCCTGAATGCTACCTGGAATGTCATTGCGCATTCGAGTTACGTCCCTCGGAGTTGGAGAATGTAAATATATAAAGGGCGTCCCCAAGTGTCCTCATGGATCGATACCGGCGGGCCATATCATCGAGGCTTTTGGGATCCAGGCC
>CAYPSZ010000264.1:0-2901 GCA_964413125.1 uncultured Desulfobacterales bacterium | reverse complement strand
CCCTGGGAGTATATCGCTCAAACGATAGCCCTTGCCAGGAAAGGCATCGCGCCCGCCAAGATCCCTGCTTAAAATCCAGGGGGGGAGTGAACGGTTACGTGCACGGAGGAGGGTGTCGAAGCCGGAGAGGTCGGGACCGTGGAACCGCCCTCAAAGACCGAGCCTGTCGTTAACGCGGCTGATCTCTCGGACGAGGATCGACAGATTCTTAGGGATTTTGTGGCGGAGTCCATGGAAAACCTGGACACGATTGAGGTCAACCTGATCAACCTGGAACAGGATCCAGGTGACCTCGAGACCCTCAATTCCATTTTTCGCCCCTTTCACACCATTAAAGGCGTGAGCGGCTTCCTCAGCCTTGGGGACATCAACAGGATGGCCCACAGCGCCGAGAACCTTCTTGATAAGGCCCGAAACGGGGACCTCAAAGTCGGTGAGGCCGTGATCGACGTGGTGCTCGAATCCGTGGACACCCTCAAGAGAATGATCGCCGGGGTTCAGGAGGACCTGGACAATAACGCCCCTCTCGCTTCCACGGTGGATATCGGACCCCTGGTGGAAAAGATCGATCAGATGAACCGGGAACATGAAAAGTGGGGGGACGGCAGGGTTGGGGAAATCCTTCTCAGGAAGGGGGATATAACCGAGGAAGATCTCGAGAGGGCACTGGAAAAGCAGAAGGGTGAACCCGGCCGAAGGTTTGGTGAGATCCTTATGGAGGAGAAAAAGGCCGGGTCCAAGGAGGTCATATCCGCGCTCAGGGATCAGAAGCGTTACGGCAAGGTTCACGTGGACTTGCAGGTAAAGGTTGATACGGTCAAGCTGGACAACATGGTGGACCTGACCGGCGAACTCGTCATAGCCCAGTCCATGCTCAGGCAGAATCCCTACATCACGGGCAGCAATGACCAGAAGCTCTACCACAACCTGGGGCAACTCAACCAGATCACCTCCGGACTTCAGCGCGTGGCGATGTCCATGCGAATGGTTCCCATCAAGAGCACCTTTCAGAAGATGGTGCGTCTGGTTCGAGATCTGGCGAAGAACTCCGGCAAGGAGGTGGGGCTGGACATGTCCGGAGAGGACACGGAAATCGACCGTAACGTGGTGGACGAACTCTACGAGCCCATGGTCCACATGATTCGAAACGCCGTGGACCACGGTTTGGAATCTCCTGAAGAAAGGGAAGCCTTGGGCAAGGAGAGCCGCGGCATGGTTCGCCTGCGTGCGTTTCACCGTGGCGGGAGCATCGTGATCGAGATCGAGGACGATGGTCGTGGGTTGAACCGCGAGGCGATTCTGAAAAAGGCCGTTTCGCGGGAATTGATCCCGGAAGATCACAATCTCACGGAAACCGAGATAAACAATCTTATTTTTCACCCCGGCTTTTCCACGGCCAAGGAAGTCACGGACATTTCCGGAAGAGGCGTGGGCATGGATGTGGTCAAAAAGTCGATTGAAAAGCTTCGGGGGCGCGTGGAGATCAACACCAGGCCCGGACAGGGGTCCACCTTCGTGATCAGCCTGCCCCTCACCCTCGCCATCATCGAGGGTATGCTGGTGCGTGTTGGCGCGGAGCGATACATCATTCCCGCCCTGGCCATCCTTGAATCATTCCGCCCCTCCAGGGAGCAGTACTCAACTGTTGAGGGCAAAGGGGAACTGATCCGGACCCGCGGCAGCCTGATTCCCCTTGTTCGGCTGCACCGCATTTTCGGGATTCGGTGCGATTATGATACGCCCTGGGAGGGCCTTGTGGTTGCCGTGGAGCACGAGGATAAAAAGATGTGCCTCCTGCTGGATGAACTGCTGGGAAAAGAGGAAGTGGTGATCAAGAGCCTGGGAGGCGGGCTCAGGAACCTGAAGGGCATTGCAGGCGGAGCCATACTCGGAGACGGCAGGGTGGGGCTGATTCTGGACATGTCGGGGATTTTCGAAGTTGCCCAGGGAAACGGAATTTGAGACAGGATTTGATGCCGTGAATATCATCGTAGGTGTGGCCGACATGAAGGTCAGTAACGATCCGGCGGCTGTTCTCGTTACATACTCGCTCGGATCATGCATAGGTGTTGCGGTTTATGACCCGGTTGTCCGCGTGGCGGGCATTCTTCACTTCATGCTTCCGGATTCCTCGCTGGATCCGGCAAAGGCCAGGGCAAAGCCGTACATGTTCGCCGATACGGGCGTTGCGCCGCTATTCAGGTCTGCATACGAGCTGGGTGCAAAGAAACAGCGGATGCGCGTCATCGTGGCCGGAGCCGCACAGATTCTTGACCAGCATGGGTTCTTCAACATCGGGAAGAGGAACTACATGGCCCTGAGGAAGATCCTTTGGAAGAACAAGGTCATGGTCAGCCACGAAGAGGTGGGAGGGAACGTGAACCGGACCGTCAAGCTTGCCGTAAAGGACGGGACCTGCCGACTGAAAGTGTCCGGCGTAGGGGAGTTTCAAGTATGAAGAAGGACATCGGGACCATCGTGGCCGGAATCGATACTCTGAGACCGATACCTCAGGTAGCCCACAAGGTCATGTCTATTGTGAAAGATCCCCAAAGCTCCATGGGCATGCTGTCGGAGATCATTCAGTACGATCAGGTCTTGACCGCAAACCTTCTCAAGGCGGCAAACTCCGCCTATTTCGGGCTCAGCAAAAAGGTGGAGTCCCTGCACCAGGCCATTGTCTATCTGGGCATGGACAAGGTGGCGGATCTGGTGCTGCTGGGAGCCGGCAGCGCGAACTACTCGCAGCCCCAGGAGGGATACGGGCTGGGGAGCGGAGAGTTGTGGAGGTATTCCGTTTCTTCGGCGCTCATGGCGCGGGACCTGGCTGAGAAGAAAAATATGGAGGATGCCCACGCGGTCTTTACGGCGGCCCTTCTCAAGGACATCGGTAAGGTGGTG
>CAYPSZ010000263.1:0-6385 GCA_964413125.1 uncultured Desulfobacterales bacterium | reverse complement strand
CAGGTGAGCGTGACCAATCGAACCGCCTCCCGGGGCCGGGCACTGGCCCATGAGCTGCAGATCCCGTTTGTCTTGCACTCCGGGTTACCGGGCCATGAGGCGGACATCCTGGTCCAGGCCACCAGCGCAGGCATGAAAGGGTCTTTCCCGGGCATTCCCCTTCCCTTGGAGGTCCTCCGGCCGGGGATGGTGGTCATGGAAACCGTGTACCGCCCTTCAAGGACGCCGTTCCTTGAAGAGGCCGAAAAAGCGGGGTGCCTTGTCATTGAAGGCACGGAGATGTTCGTGAGACAGGGCGCGGCCCAGTTTCAACTCTGGACCGGGATCGAGGCCCCTGTGGAAGTCATGCGAAAGACCGTGGATGAGTGTTTGCAAAACGATTCGGAGAATACCTCATGAAGACGCTTCACACCATAGAGGGCACGAATGCCTCGGTTACGCTTCCCGGTTCCAAGAGCTTGACCCATCGCGCACTGATTGCAGCGGCCATGGCCCGCGGGGAAAGCCGGCTCTTGGGGGCCCTGGACTGCGAAGACACCCGGCTCACCGCAGCCGCCCTGGTCAAGATGGGGGCCGGCATCCAATGGGAGGGCGACTCCGTTTGGGTCCTTGGCGTGGGAGACGGGATCCGGACCGGTTCCGGCCGGATGCATCATAACCTCGGAAACTCCGGGACATCATTCAGGCTGCTCCTCTCGGTGGCCGCACTGGGCAGGGGGCGCTTTTTCTTCACCGGCACCCCGCGTATGGCCCTGCGGCCTGTGGGCGAGCTCGCCGCGGCCCTGGCGGCCATGGGAACCCGAATCTCCTTTACGGGTCGGCCGGGCTTTCCACCCCTGGCCCTCTTTGCAAGGGGATTTAAAGGGGGCGAGTTGCGTATGAGCGCCAATACGAGCAGCCAGCACCTGTCGTCTCTCTTAATGGCTGCGCCCTATGCGGCGCGGGACACCCGGATCGTGGTCACCGGCGAGCCCGTATCCCGCCCCTACACCGACCTCACGCTTCGGGTCATGGAGGACTTCGGGGTAAGGGTGGAACGCGGGGGTGCCCATGCTTTCCATATCCCTGCGGGCACGCCCTATGGTCCCAGGCAATACCGGATCCACGGGGATGCATCTTCCGCCTCCTATTTCTGGGCCGCAGCGGCCGTGACCGGCGGCAGGGTGATGACCCGCAACATTTCTCCCTTTCGCACCGCCCAGGGGGATATGGGCTTCCTGGACATCCTGGAGCGCATGGGGTGCCGCATCCAAAGACATACCGATCGGGTGGAGGTCACCGGCGCCGGTCTTAGATGTGTTACCGTGGATATGGGGGATATGCCGGACATGGTGCCCACGCTGGCTGCTGTGGCGCTATTCGCCCGTGGGCCCACAGTCATACGAAACGTCGCCCACCTCCGGTACAAGGAAAGCGACAGGCTGCAGGCCGTTGCCCGGGAGTGGCGGCGGATCGGCGGCCGGGTGGAGGTGCAGGCGGGAGGGCTGGTGGTTCACGGCGGAGGGCCGTTCCACGGATCGGACGTGAACCCCCATAACGATCACCGTATCGCCATGAGCCTGGCTGTGGCGGGCCTCCGGATCCCCGGCATCCGCCTGCAAAACCCGGACTGCGTGGCCAAGTCCTTCCCTGAATTCTGGGGACTCTGGAACCGGTTGTAGCGTTTATACCGGCGGCCGGGCAAAGAGGTGACCCCGGAATTCGTCTATTTCCTGTATAACGAGGCTAAGGTATCGGCTGATATCCCCAGATAGTAGCCGCACATAATGAGTTGATTGATGAAAGTGGTTTTCATCAAACCCTTTTCCCTCCATCTTCGAGAGGATGTCTTGACGGCAGCCGGAAGGGTAACAATCCTGCCCATTTTCTTCATCTGTGTGACCAGTTTTACATCTTCTAAAATGGGCGCCTGCTCATACCCGCCAATTGACCGAAACAGTTTTTCATTAATAAACAGCGCCTGATCACCGTAGGGCATCCCCAACAGCCGGCTGCGCAAATTGACCAGAAGGGTAATACCCGCTGATCCTGGAAACGGCAGATCAAGGGAAAAGCTGAATCCCCCTCCCACATGCTTTCCCTCCATAACCGCACTGCGGACATACCAGTCATACAAAAAGGGCACTCCGGTGTCTGCGTGTACAAATAAAAGGATCTCTCCGTCCGCCCTTCCCGCTCCTTCATTCATTTGGCGGGCCCTGCCTCCGCCGGAGCATACTATCTCAGCGCCCAGGCAAGCAGCTATCTGCAGAGTCAAGTCTTTGCTGCCGCCATCGGCCAGTATGACCTGGACATTATCCCCTTTATTAATGCTCCCCAGGGTTGATGCAATGCACTTCTCCTCATTCAGGGCGGGGACGATGACGCTTATTCTACTGCACTCGGAATCAAGAAAAGGCCGGAGATCGCCCGGAAGGTCTTCCGGAAGATCAACATCATTCAGTTCCGCAGTAAAACCGTAGGAAAGGCCCGCCTCTTGAATCCTTTGCAAGGTCTGCTTCAGGACAAAAGGCGTGCCCCAGTTAATGCCGTCCATGACATATTCAAGCAGCCTGGATCCCATTGAGCTGTTGATCCCCAGCAGGTAATAACCACCGTCAGCGGCAGGCCCGAGGACCATATCCCTGTCCTTCAGAATGGCAAACGCCTGCCGCAGTATGTCGGGCGATATGCCAGGGCAGTCCGACCCGATCAGCACCACGGGCCCGGGATTTTTCTTTCGCGCCGAGCAAATTGCCAGATGCATTTTCTGACCCAGCCCGCCTTTTTCCTGGGGGGAAAACACCCAGCCTGAACCAATGAGGGCCTGTAATCCGCATATGGTGCCCCCTTCGCAAGAGATAATAACCTTATCCCTGCCGAAGAGGTTTTCTGCTGACTGCAATGCTTTTCTCAGCATATGAAACTGCAGCCGGGCGGCCTTTTCCGACCCAATCGCCCCGATTAGGCGGGTTTTGCTCTTTCCGGGCTCAGGATAGCGGGTGAATACTATCAGGGTGCCCTTGTGCTGGGATTTATGTCTCTCTTTTTCAGTCATTTGAAAATTGAGTTCCCTTCCAGAAAGGTTTTTTGAGCACTGTGAAGTTTCCATTCCTGAAATATCGAAGGGCGAGAAGGATTGGTGTGAAAAAACACTTTTAACATTACTCACTTTGCGTTATTTTAATATACAGTACTATTCACTACAATGAAACTCAACCCTTGTTGGGCGGTTTTCTTGAGGAGGCAGAACATAGCTCATGGAGCGTCTATTAGATACCAAAAATGCGGCTGATTTTCTGAAGGTCTCGGAGATGACCATCAGGCGGTGGACCAATTCCGGTAAACTGAAATGTTACAGGGTGGGCGGAAAGAGGGAGAGGCGTTTTTACCTGAGCGATCTGGAGACATTCCTTCAGGAGCCGAAGAGCCACGACCTGAAGCCACTGGGAATCACCGGGCAAAAGGTACCCGACGGCTCCCACATGACCCATTTCTATTCAGGCAAAGAGGATTCTTTCGAGGTGTCCATACCCTACCTGCTGGAGGGGATCAAGCAGGGCGAGGCCTTGCTTATCGTAATGCCCGCCGGCAGGAGCAGGATCCTCCTGGATACCTTTAAGGATCGGGGTTACCCGGTCGAGGATTGGCTCGATACCGGCAGGTTGACCCTGAGTGCGGGCATGGATTCACCCGAGGAGATGATACGGTACCTGGTGGAATTTGCAGTCAGCGCAAATGGATTCAGGATACTTGGTGACATGTTCTGGACCTTTCAAAACGGCTGGGACTTGAAGGCCTTGAGCGTTCTCGAGAAGGCGTCCGACCGAATGCCGCCCATAGAAAACGGGCTTTTGCTCTGCCAGTACGGCCTTGATGATTTCTCCGGAGCAGCCGTCATGATGGCCGCCGAGTGGCACAGGAAGACGATTTACAAGGGCAGGCTGGTGGAAAGCCCTTATTATGTTAAGTAAAACGGATAGTTGGAAACTGCTCCTCCATGCCGGAAGGTTCATGTTCCGTATGTCGTTATCCCGTGGCAAGCGGCCCCCATCAGCGCCGCTTTGGGATTCAGGATCACGTAGACCGGTATACCTTCCATGAGATTGGACATCCGGCCCTTGCGCCTGAAGGCGTTCATGAAGGGCCCGTTTTCAAGGTTGGAAAGAAGGCGAGGCGGGATGCCGCCGCCCAGATAGACGCCGCCGGATGCCATCACCTTCAAGGCCATATTGCCTGCCTCGGCCCCCAGAATGGAAAGGAACATATCGAGGGTGGATTTACAAAGGTTGCACGGTTTGCTCTCATCCAAGGCCGCTTTGACGATAACGGGTGTGCAATCGTGAGCCGAGCCCATCTGCTTGGCCAACCACTCGGGCTCCTCTGCGAAACCGCTATCTTTCAGATAGGCATAGATATTCACCAGGCCGCTGCCGGAACAGACACGCTCGTAGCTGACATGTTCGAACCGCTCCAAGAGATATTGGAGTAAACCGGTTTCCAGAGCGTTCGAGGGTGCAAAATCAGCGTGTCCGCCTTCCGAAGGCTGGGGCCGATATGTTCTTCCATCCCATGTCAAGTACGCTTCGCCGAGACCAGTACCCGGAGCAACAACGGCCATGGTGCCGCCCGACACTGCGCGCCCTGTGTTCAACACGTGTAGATCCTTGCCGGCCAGAAAGGGAACCGCATGGGCCAGTGCGAGGAGATCGTTGAGCAGATGCACGGAAGCAATGCCGAGGGCATCTGCGAGCTGTGCCTCATCCATGATCCACGGCAAATTGGTGATCTTTGCTCGGCCGTTCACAACAGGGCCGGCCACACCAAAGCTGGCACCGTCGACGTTTTTCCGGTTACGGGCAAGGAACTCCTGGACCAGAACCTCGAGGCACGGATAGTCCCCGCTCGTGAAGACTTCTTCCGCCAGGGGTTCGCTGATGCCGGACTCGGCTTCGAAGAGGGCAAGGTTGGTCTTGGTTCCTCCAATATCGCCGGCCAGCAGGACGGCCTTCATCAAGCCCTTGTTCCGGCTCCTCAAGCCTTGTTCAACCGCTCTTTCCATTTCTTTTCCCTAAGGATGTGGGCCGGCCTCTGGAAGGCATCATATAAAAGGATCCCTGTCCATGGACCGGTATTGAACGGCCTCGGCCACATGGTCCGCTAAGACGTCCCGGCTCCCATCCAGGTCGGCGATGGTACGGGCCACCTTGAGTATGCGGGCGTGGGCGCGGGCACTAAGGCCAAAACGTTCCACAGCCATCTCCAAAAGCGTTTCGCCGTCGCGATTCAATGAAACGCACCGCCTTAACAGGCGGTCATTCATAGCGGCGTTCGTTTGAATGGGGGTACTGTGAAATCGCTCGGCCTGAATCTCACGGGCTGATCCGACCCGTTCGAAGATCTCATCCGATGCTCTCCCCTCATGGTCCGAACGCATATCCTTGTAAGGAATGCGGGGCACCTCCACGTGCAGATCGATTCGATCCAGAAGCGGACCGGAAATGCGCCCTCGGTATCGATTTACCTGGTCGGGAGTGCAGTTACAGGATCTCTTTTGATCCCCAAGATAACCGCAGGGACACGGGTTCATGGCCCCCACAAGCATGAAATCCGCCGGAAATACAACTGTTGAGTTGACCCTGGAGATGGTAACCCGGCCACTTTCAATGGGCTGGCGCAGCACCTCGAGGGTGTTTCGCCTGAACTCGGGCATTTCATCCAGAAACAGGACCCCGTTGTGTGCGAGGCTCACCTCCCCGGGTCTAGGATTCTGTCCGCCACCCACGAGGCCGGCATCGGAAACCGTGTGGTGTGGTGCGCGAAAAGGTCTTGTGGTCAAAAGGCCCTCGCCTTCAGGCAAAAGGCCGCATACGCTGTAAACCATGGAGGTCTCCAGGGCCTCATCAAAACAGAGCTCGGGAAGGATGCCTGGAAGACGCCTGGCAAGCATGGTCTTTCCGGACCCGGGAGGGCCTACCATAAGGACATTGTGAGCACCGGCTGCAGCCACCTCAAGGGCTCTCTTGGCATTCTCCTGCCCTCTCACGTCCCGTAAATCCTCGGTATATGAACGTTTACGCCGGAGTCCTTCCCGCGGCGTCCGGACGGGCACAGGCTGTACCTCTCCGGCAAGGATCTTTACTACTAAGGGCAGTGAATCCACCGCATACACGGCGATACCGTCCACTACCGCCGCTTCAGCGGCATTTGCCGCCGGCACGAACATCCCTCGCAGCCCTGCTCTGCGAGCCGCGGCGGCCAATGAAAGGACACCGTGGGCCGGCCTGATTGATCCGTCAAGAGACAGCTCGCCAAGTACCATGTAATCAGCCAGAGAGTCCGAAGAAATCAGGCCTGAAGCGGCCAGAATACCCAGTGCGATGGGGAGATCAAAACCTGTCCCCAC
>CAYPSZ010000262.1:0-4808 GCA_964413125.1 uncultured Desulfobacterales bacterium | reverse complement strand
TCATCAAGCTGGAAGAAAACTATCGATCCACCCAGCCGATTCTCTCTTTCACAAACGCCCTCATGGCCGGAGCCCGAAAAAAGTATACCAAGTGCCTGACCACCCGGCGGACCGGAGGGGAGCCCCCGCGGGCTGTGGATACCCGGACCGAACCGGAGCAGGCGGCATTTGTAAGGCGGCTTGTCCAGGAACAATGCGGCCGCGGCCGCTCATTGTCGGATATGGCCGTTCTCTTCAGGGCTGCCTACCACTCTTTTGAGCTTGAGCTGGAACTTTCCAGGCATGATATCCCCTTTGTCAAGTACGGGGGATTCAAGTTCATGGAATCGGCCCACATCAAAGATCTGGTGGCCCACTTACGCGTTGCCGCCAATCCGGACGACCCTGTGAGCCTGGGACGAATTCTCAGACTCATCAGAAACATCGGACCGGGGCGCAGCCGGGCCATATCGGAATGGTTGAAAAAGAACGGCCTGGAGCCCGCCGGCATTGTTGAATGGCCGGGCGCAGGACACCATGACACCGGCCTCAAGGCGCTTGCTTCTTTAATGAAAGACCTTTCGACACAGGGTAATAAACCCAGGGAGGCGGTTGAGAGTGTAATCACCTACTATGAACCCCTTCTCCGGGAGCGGTTCGATGACTTCCCCAAGCGACTCTTCGACCTTCAGCAGCTCCCGGAAATGGCTTCTCGCTATCAAAGCCTCCGCTCCTTCCTGGACGATATGACGCTTGAGCCACCCACCAGCCAGGCGGATCTTGAGAACCAGGCCCCCTCGGACCGCTTGACGCTCTCCACCGTCCACTCGGCCAAAGGCCTTGAGTGGCCTGTGGTTGTGATTATCTGGGTCATGGAGGGTTACTTCCCGTCTTCTCGAGCGTACGCAAACGACGACGACCTGGAAGAGGAACGAAGGCTTTTGTATGTAGCGGCCACCCGGGCCAAAGACGAACTCTATCTGAGCTATCCGGGCATGGAGTACAGGCCGTTCGGCTACGGCTCAAGGGGCGTTACAGCATACCGCCAAGGCGGGCTCTCCTGTTTTTTGAGGGACCTGCCCGAAGGTGTCCTGAAACAGGGCGCAGGGGATCAATTCAACCTCGCCGGCCGGGTCAGGCCGGCCCGGAGCAACTTGAGAGCCATGGCCGGCTTTGAAGGAAGCGGCAAGGCGGAAGGCCTGCGGGTCGGCGACCGAGTGAAGCATCCGGCTTTCGGAGCAGGAGTGGTCTCCCGGTTTCGCGGTGAAGACAAGGTGGAAGTGCTATTTCGCAATGCCGGTCGGAAACTGCTTCACCTGGAGTATACCACGCTTGAGAAAACGTAGGCTTTTACCAGGATGAAAGACAGGCGCGGGCGGTTTGCTCGAGTGCCGTGACAAGAGCTATGGAAAAGAAAAGCATGACCTATCCGGAGGCCCTGAGAGCCCTATACGACCTCCAGAAGTTCGGCATCAAATTCGGCCTTTCCAAGACTGCCCAACTTCTCAAGGCATTGGGAGACCCTCATCGGGGAAGGCGTTTCATTCATATAGCCGGAACCAACGGTAAAGGCTCGGTGGCCGCCATGGTGAGCTCCGTTCTGGCCCGATCTGGCCTGAAGGTCGGCCTTTATACATCTCCCCACCTGGTCAGGTTCACAGAGCGTTTCCGCATCAACGACCGGGAAATGAACACTGATACCGCCGCCGGCCTGGCTTCGGAGCTTCTTGCAGCATTTGACCCGAGTGAGGCGCCTACTTTCTTCGAAGTGGTAACGGCCATGGCCTTGGTCCATTTCGCCAGGGAAGAAACCGATGTGGCGGTCATGGAGGTGGGCATGGGCGGGCGCCTGGACGCAACCAACGTCATTGACCCCATGGTCACCGTGATCACCAACATCAGTCTGGAGCACCAGCAATACCTGGGAAGACGCCTTGTGGACATCGCAGCTGAAAAGGGCGGCATTGTCAAGCCGGGAGTGGAACTGGTCACAGGAGTCACGCAACCTTCCGTGATTGAACGAATGGAGATGATATGTCGCGAGAGGGGGGCCCCTATGATTCGCCTGGGCCGTCATGTCCATTACCGGAGCACCTCTTCAGGCCTTAACTATACGGGCTCTTCTCTTAGACTGCGAAGCTTGAGGCCGGGTCTTACAGGCCGCTTCCAGGGACGAAATGCGGCATTGGCGCTGGCCGTATTGGAAGTCCTCGGGGAGAAGGGATTCCAACTGAGCCAAGATCACATCCGGCAAGGGCTTGCCGGGGTTAAATGGCCCGGTCGCATGCATCTTGTATCCCGACGGCCTGACATTGTGGTGGATGGGGGACACAATCCAAGGGCCTTGCGGGCTTTGGCAGACTCCGTCCCCCTTGCCTTCTCCTTCAATCGTCTCATTCTCGTAATCGGAGTAATGGAGGATAAGGACATTGCCTCCGTGATGAAGGCGATCGTGCCCCTGGCGGCCTATGTGATTTACACACGTCCCCTGTACGCCCGTGCAGCCGAACCTGAGGTTTTACAAAAGGCTGCATCTCCCCTGGGCAAGCCTGGAGAGGTCGCATCAACCCTGCCGCAAGCACTTGACAGGGCCTTGGAAATAGCTGATTTTGAGGACTTGATACTTATCTCGGGGTCACTCTTTACGGCCGGTGAAGCGCTTTCCCTGCTGGATCCCGAAAATTACCGTCCCGATGAGATTTGAGGTGCCATGATGGCTCCTTTTCCAGCCCTCTCCCGAAAGCTCGGGGCCCCTGTACTTGCAGCCTTAATGATGGCCCTGCTGGTCTTCCCCTGTTATGCCCAGGAAAAGGTCTTGGCCCGGCAGATTCTGGAGGACAACAACACCCACTGGGAGATCACTGCGGACAAGATGAGCTACGATTATGAGAAGGGTCTTTACACGGCCGAAGGCAATGTCCTGATTTCTCAGGAGGGCCAGACCCTGACGGCTCAGCATGGTGTCTATAACGAACACACCGGCATTGTTCACCTCTCCGGCCATGTCCGGCTAACCGCCAACGGCGACGTCGTATCAGGCGACACGGCTATTTTGGACCTCAATAATTACCTTGGTCGGATTACCAATGGGAGGATATTCCTTAGTGAAAACAATTACCATATTACCGGGAGCTCCATGGTAAGAACAGGACCCAATACTTATGAGGTGACGGACTCAACCGTTACAACATGTGATGGAGAAAATCCGGCATGGAGCATTACCGGATCAAATATTAAAGTTACAATAGAAGGTTATGCAACTGCAAAAAATGCTGCATTTCGCATCAAAGGGTTTCCTGTTTTCTACCTCCCCTATGCTGTTTACCCGGTCAAGACCCAGCGACAGACCGGGTTCCTGGTGCCCAGGGTCGGCCACTCCAACCGGATCGGCGCGGAGATCGAGATTCCATTCTTTTGGGCTGTTTCCGATCAGGTGGACGTCACTTTTTACGAGCGATTCATGACCAAGCGAGGATTCATGCAGGGAACGGAGTTAAGGTATGCGGCCAAGAACGACTCCCGTGGTACCTTTCTGTTTGACGTCTTGAGAGACAGGATCAAATTCAAGGACCTCGATGACCCGGATGACGCCCGGCTGAGCCCGTTTGATCGGACAAACAGTACCCGTTACTGGTTCAGAAGCCGGGCGGATCAGTCTCTTTTGCCCGGGATCGAGGCGCGAATCGACACGGACTTCGTGAGTGACCAGGATTACATCAAAGAGTTCCAGAGCAGGCTCCTGGGTTTTGACGCCAGGCCTGAATTGGCCGAATACGGTCGCCCCGTTGAAGAGGTCCGGTCTCCGACTCGACGCAGTGCGCTTCGCCTGAGCGCAGACGGCCATGAATACAGCCTCCAGGGCCTGGCCGAGTACCACCAGCGCCCCGAAAATCCGGCCTTTGACGACACCGCCCAACCTTTGGCAGGCATTAATTTCACCCTCCTGCCCATGAAGGTCCCACACACGCCTTTATTCCTGAATCTCTCCACGGACTACGGCTACATATGGAGAGAGTACGGGATTCGGGGGCACCGACTCTCCTTTGAACCCCGGATTTCCTATCCCATGTTCCTGGGACGCTATTTGGAGTTTGAACCTTCCCTTGGTTACGAGCACAACACCCAGTGGATTGATGAGGACCATTTGGGCTCAGGTACCCGGACCCGAAACGCATATCATGCCAGGGCTCGCGTTTCCACGGTCCTGGAAAAGGTCTTTGATATAAGGTGGCGTGAGTTCACAGGCCTGAAACACAAGATACGGCCGTCCATAACCTATGACTTCCGCAGTCATCGAGACCAAGACCTGTTCCGCCCGTGGTTCGAGCCCATGGACGAAACAGGTGATTTGAACCACATCACCCTCTCTTTGGAAAACATCCTTGACTCCAGAAGAGAAGATATGGATGGAAACATCCTCTATGGTCAGTGGGGCACCTTCACCCTGAGCCAGCCGTTCAACCTGCAAGAGGCCAGGCGGGATCATGAACCCTGGCGGAAGAAGGAGCCCTTCGAGCCGCTGGCTGCGGAGTTGAACGCCTTCCCGTTCCACTGGCTGGACGTGAAGGCTGAAACCCGATGGGATCACTACCGCAGGAGCATTACCTTTGCCGACATATCTGCCGAGGTAACCGTAGACCGTCTTGTGGGCCGTAAAGACCGCTATGCCCTGGAGTACCAGTACCAAGAAGGGGGCAGCCGGTACATAGGGTACCGGGTCGACCTCTATGTGGGCGGCGGGTTCAGCGTGGGCACGGCTCTAAGAAGAGAGCTCAACACGAGCCACAACCTGGACAGCGCCTATTGGATCGACTATAGGAGCCAGTGTT
>CAYPSZ010000261.1:0-3903 GCA_964413125.1 uncultured Desulfobacterales bacterium | reverse complement strand
TTGAAACTAATCGTCAATACCCATGGGCATCCCGATCACACATGCGGTAATGCCCGTATCAAGGAGTCGACCGGAGCAGAGATTGTAATGCATCCTGCGGACGATCACATGTTCAACTCATCCGACGGTCGGAACATGTCCCGGCAAATGGGATTCTCCCCATCGCCGCCTGCAGACAAGCACGTGGAAGACGGTGACCTTATCCGTGTGGGAAACATATCCCTCGAGGTCATTCATACGCCTGGACACAGCCCTGGTGGAATCTGCCTGCTTGGTGATGGGAATCTCTTCACAGGGGACACTTTATTCGTGGGTGCGATCGGGCGCACGGACCTTCCCGGGGCATCCTTACAACAGTTCATGGAATCCATTCGCGGCCGGCTCCTCACACTGCCCGGTGAGACCGTGGTGTGGCCCGGACACGACTACGGCATGAGACCCTCATCCACCATAGAGGACGAACTGAGAACCAACCCCTGGCTACGTTAGTTTGTGCCCGTCAGAGATTGCGGAGAAATAACCGTTTCCGGCCTGTAGGCCTGCTTTTGTGGGATCGGCAGGTTTAGTCAGGAGATAAATATGGAAGAAAGGATTCGGATTCCAGCCGGCCCCATTTTTTTGGAGGGTCTCATGGATCGGAGACCGGGCTTCAAGGGGGCTGTTATTGCACATCCCCACCCTCTTTATGGAGGGGACATGCACAACAATGTGGTTACTGCTGTGGCCGCTTCTTATGCGCGTGCCGGTTACACCACCCTGAGATTTAATTTTCGCGGCGTAGGTGCCAGCGAAGGGGTCTTTGACAATGGTTTAGGAGAGAAGGAAGATGTCAGGAACGCACTAATGGTTTTATCCGACAGCGGGGCTGAATATATACACTTGGCCGGCTATTCCTTCGGCGCCTGGGTCATCGCAGGAATACTGGAGGAACACAGTGGAGTCGAGTCGGTGGTCATGGTTTCACCGCCCGTTGATTTTATGGATTTTTCCTTCTTGGCCCACAGCCCTCAAGTCCGTCTTGTGGTAACCGGTTCCCATGACGATATCGCCGGGCCCGAAAAGGTGACAGCAATGCTTCCACGATGGAACCCTGAGGCGGCTTTTCATGTTATTCAAGGAGCCGATCACTTTTACGGGGGTAAGGAACAAGCCCTTCAGTCCATCTTGGAAGGCTTTTTGGATTCCCTTTCCGGTGACGCCGTGGTCTGAAGTAAACAGACTCGACCGTTCCGCCCCGGGGCCGGCACGGGGCCATATGGTATTTGACTGAAACGGCCGGTCTTCTTGAGGCGGGAGTTGAGATTCAGTGGCAGCTCCGGAGGGAAAAGGAGAATGATCATGGGCATCAGACACCTTACAGGCTCTGGCACGGCCCACCCGGGCTGGGGAGGACGCAGGGCTCTCAAGAAGAGCCTCTGTCTCCTTGACATCTCCCCCTTGAAGACTCTTGTTCGTGTTATATTGCCGGCAATGGCGCTTTTCATAACCGGCTCGGCGGATTTGGCTCATTCAGAGACCGACCTTAGGCGCAGTCCCGTGGTTATTGCCGTCCAAAGAGTCAGCCCGGCTGTGGTCAATATCGGTACTGTCATTCGAGAGCGAGTGGGGCCGGGATTTCCGTTCACCGGGGATGATTTTTTCCGGGATTTCTTCCCGGAATTTTTCAGACGGGAATACACCCGTACCAGCCTCGGATCCGGCGTGATCATAGACGGGGAGCGAGGACACGTCATAACCAATCATCACGTGGTTTCCCGCGCCGCTGAGATCAAGGTTACCACTGCGGATGGAGACGAATACGAGGCCAAGATCTTGGGTTCGGATCCCCGGTCCGATCTGGCGGTGTTGGAAATCAACGCAGGAAGAAGACTTCCCGAGATTGCGCTTGGAGACTCGGGGGACCTGATGATAGGGGAGACGGTCATTGCCATTGGTAACCCCTTCAGTTTATCCCATACTGTTACAACAGGTGTGGTGAGTGCTATCGATCGGACTGTGCGTTCCGGAGACATGGTCTATAGGAACTTCATCCAGACGGATGCATCCATCAACCCTGGAAACAGCGGCGGGCCGCTGCTCAATATCAACGGCGACCTGATCGGCATCAATACCGCCATTTACCAGAAAGCCCAGGGCATCGGATTTGCCATACCCGTAAACAAGGCCGGCCGGATCATAAGGGAGTTGATCCGCGTTGGAGAGGTTCGCTTCCCATGGCTCGGGTTGGAAATCCAGGAACTCACCCGGGACCTCAGAAGGCATTTCAGTATACCACAAGAGCAAGGGGGAGTCCTGGTGAGCGGTGTTCTGAGGGACAGCCCCGCCATGGAGGCAGGAGTAAGTCGAGGGGACGTACTCCTGCGAATAGACCGCGAGCGGATCTATTCATTGTCGGACTATAGGACCGTTCTTTCAGAATACACTCCCGGCATACGAATGGATCTCCAACTGTTCCGCGAAGGGGCGACTCTTGAGTTGAGCATAACGCCGGCCTCATTTCCTCCGGAGCTGGCCCTGGAACTGGTAAAACAACGAATGGGAATCGAGTTGAAGGATGCCGGCAGGAGAGTGCTTCGGCAATACGGGCTCACTTCGGCCGTTGTCATCGAGGATGTTAGAAGAGGCTCGGAGGCCGCCGGAATGGGACTTCGGCCGGGTGACCTGATCCTGAAGGTGAACGATACGGAAACGCCGGATCTAGAGGCTTTTAAAGAGGCTGTCAGTCGCTACCACCACATGCCGTCCCTGACTGTTTTCGTGCGGCGGGACTCAGTGGTCTATTCACTCACCATGCCATTTTGATTCAGCGGCCCTTTGGGAACGGGTGTTTAGCTGTTAAGCTGTTAAGGTGTTGAGCCGGAAAACAAAGAAAAAGCAGGCGTTACCTACACACTTACCCCTTCACACAAGGTGCTCCCGTGCGTATTCCACCGCATTCCGGAAGATAATGACCCCGTCACCCTCTTCATTTGGAAAGCGCTTTCCCGTCCGGGCGAGGAGTTCTCTTTGGCGTGTCCAGTCAGGGTGGTTGGTTACGTGGTGAAAGGCCTCGGGGTGCGGCATGAGACCGAAGATCCTTCCGGTTGGGTCGCAGATGCCTGCGATGTCCATGAGGGAGCCGTTGGGGTTTTCAGGCCGGCGCCCCTCAGCAGGCTTACCCGCTTCGTCCGCATATCTCATGACCACTTGGCCGGTGGCCATGAGCCTTTGGAGATCTTTCGGCTCGCTCACAAATTTGCCTTCACCGTGCCTAACAGGCAGTTCAAGGGTCTCGATTTCTCGTGTAAATACACATGGGGATTCACGGTTAACCTTAAGTCGTACCCAGGTGTCGATGAAGTTGCCCGAGTCGTTATACGTTACGGCGATACTCCTTTCAGAGTAGTTTCCGTCGAAACCAGGGAGCAGCCCAAGGTTCACCAGGACCTGGAATCCGTTGCATATACCTATAACGAGATTTCCTCGTTCCACAAAACGGAGGATATGCCCGCCGATATTGTTCCTTAGCTTGGCAGCCAGCAGAACCCCGGCGCCGTGATCATCGGCCCAACTGAATCCTCCCCCGAAAACAAGGATATGAAAGAAATCCAAGTTTTCCTTGGATATGGCCTCATTGATGTGTATCAAATGTGCTTCAGCCCCTGCCAGGCGCAGGGCGTGGCCTGTTTCATAGTCACAGTTGAGGCCGTATCCGGTAAGGACAATTGCTCGAACGCTCGTCATACAAGACCTCCGAAGGGTTCCAACCATAGCGATTTCATCTCGTGGATTGACTCGTCGATCAAGAGCGCGCCTCCATCTCCCCGGATCACGAAACGGTGGTTTTCCGTCATGCGGCCGATTCGGCTGACTTTGAGGCCCTCGAAAAGTTCTTCAAAGGCACGGCTGTTATCCGGGGAGATG
>CAYPSZ010000260.1:0-17544 GCA_964413125.1 uncultured Desulfobacterales bacterium | reverse complement strand
CAATTCCCGCATTATACCTGACTTTGAGGATCCTCCCCTTTTGGCTACAATCATAGCACAAGGAGGCGAATTAGTCACTAAAGAGCCCGATAAGAACAGAACCGGAGCTTTCTTTCCCTGGATAAGGAGGTATATTATGAATAACAAGAATGTCTTTTATGTAGGTATTATTATGAGTGTTCTTGTATTTCAACCGATTTATGTTTATTCCGAAATAACCGCTGTATGGATAAATGATGGTGGCGATAAAGTAACTCAAGATGAATTAAGATCGATTTCAAATCCACAGGCTTTAGTTAACAGTTTATGGGACAATACAAAAATCATGGTTTCTGGTGCAAAAAATGAGGTTGTAGCTTTCAACCTCATTTTAGAAGCTTTTTCGGAGCCGGCCACCAATGTCACTGTTTCATTTGACAAACTATCAGGCCCGGGAGCGGCTTCCATTGAATCAATTCCTGCCAGTGGTGACGGCGTGTTTTCTTGGACGCGTCGGCAGATTGAACTCTTTTACATCCGCTACTTGGAAATAAAGGGCCTAAGCGTTCTCTCCTATGAATTCTATGATGAGCGCCATATTCCGCGAAGATTTCAAAGGCCCTGGACCGGCGAAGGAGAGGGTGTCGGCACATGGTTCGACAGGCCAGACCATAACAAGTTCTATCCCGAAATCGCCATCCCTCTGGAATTAGTATCGAGTTTCAATATAGCAGCCGGCCGAAATCAAAGCATATGGGTGGATATCCATATACCCAAGAACGCGCCATCAGGGCTTTATACGGGTTCTGTGGTGATCTGTGAACAAGCCAAAATCACCCATGAAATTCCGGTGGAACTTACAGTTCGGAAATTTGCTCTCCCAGATGTCCCTAACGCCAAAACCATGCTCGTTCTCGGGTATGAGGATATCAATATGCGCTATCTGGGAGAGGAGTATCCAAGCTCCGGCACGTCCAATGATGCTGATTCCAAAATCATCCGGGATCGTCATTTCCTCATGGCCCATCGCCACCGCATATCACTCATTGATTCAAATGATGGGAGCGGGGACTGGCAATCAGACCAACCTCGGCCTGAGTGGATCCCCCGCTTGGATGGTACTTTGTTCACTGCAGTAAACGGTTATGACGGCCCCGGCGTCAATATCGGGAACAATGTGTTTTCTATAGGCACATTCGGCAGTTGGAACTGGCAGGGAGAAGGGGAAACGGCCATGCATGCTCACACGGATTCCTGGGTAAACTGGTTTGAAACTAATGCTCCCGCAACCGAGTATTTTCTCTATCTCGTGGATGAAAGTGACGACTTCGCAACAACAGAAAAGTGGGCCATGTGGATTAATAGCAATCCCGGCCCGGGAAACCGGCTTATGTCGCTGGCAACAATCAACGTAGAAGATGCGTTGGCATACACGCCAAGCCTCGATATCGCAGCATCCTGGTCCACAGTTGGTATTGCCGAAGATTGGCAACTGGCTGCTGATGCCTTCATTTCATCACAGGAAAAACGCTTTTTCCTATACAACGGCATGCGCCCCGGCTCCGGGTCTTTCGCCATAGAAGATGACGGTGTGGCCCTGCGTGAACTTGCTTGGGGCCATTTTAAGAAGAAAATCGACCGTTGGTTCTTCTGGGAATCAACTTATTATAATAACTATCAGTCAGAAGCCGGCCAGACGAATGTGTTTCAACAAGCTCAGACGTTCGGCATCAACAGCGGAGTTGACAGCACTTTAGGCGAGACGGGCTGGAATTACAGTAATGGCGATGGCGTGCTCTTTTATCCCGGTACCGACCTCGTATATCCGGAAGAGTCCTATGGTATTAAGGGGCCTTTTGCCAGTCTCCGCCTGAAACACTGGAGACGAGGCATCCAAGATGTCGATTATTTAACGATGGCTGCCGCAATTGATAACGAACGTGTTGTGGAAATCATCGACGATATGATTCCAAAGGTGCTTTGGGAATACGGTGTTTCGGACCCGGAAGATCCCACTTGGGTAATAACTGACATAAGCTGGCCTACCGATCCAGATCGCTGGGAAGAAGCGCGTGCTCAACTGGCTGAAATCATTGAAGGGGATGGCCTTGACATTTCGGTGACGCCGGGACTCATTGACTTCGCCAAGGTCTCTTTGGGATCAACATCCAATGCCCGGAGCCTTACCGTTACCAATGCCGGTGATGCCGATATAGTCCTGGGGAATCTTTCCATTGGCGGTACGGATGCCCCTCAATTCAGCATTCAGGAAGACAACTGCTCCAATGAAACGTTGGCGCCCGCGGGTAGCTGCATTGTTGACGTTCTCTTTTCACCGACAACGGAGGGCGTCAAGGGTGCGAGCCTCTTAATAACTTCCAAGATACTTGATGACGATCCTGTCGTCATCGGTTTAAGCGGCCAAGGCGTGTCTTTTGAGGCCACTATCTCCGGCCGGGTGTCCATCTCCATTGCCGGATATGAGGATCTAAGTGTTACTAATGCAACCGTTTATCTGGAAGGGACCGGCTATTTGGCGCAGACTGACATGGACGGGATTTTCATATTGGATCATGTACCCCCGGGGCCGTACATGCTTGTTGTCACAGCACAAGATATGATCCCGGTTAGACAACCAGTGACTGTCAACGAATCCCTTTTCCAAGAGGTTGATATGGCAAATATGCGGGTCTATGCGAAAGGAGATGCCACAGGAGACGGCCGAATGGCACTGGATGATGCGATCTATATACTTCAAGTGGTGTCGCGATTGAGGCCGGAGAATTCACCTTAATCGGAAACTGATGGACATGGACATACGGAATGAACGGATGCTCTTTCAGCTCAGCGCTCTCTGAATTTGCAGTTTTCGATGATCTACTCGTATGTAACCGATTCTGAATTTCCGGCTCGTTAATTGTATAATTGAGAGCGTCTTTCGCTTTTCCCTCATGCAGCAGGCTGTCATGGATCAAGCCGCAGATAAGAGATCATAGAGTGGCGACGACAGGCTGTTTGATGAAGAGCCATTGTGTAGGATTCGGGAGTGTAGGATTAGGGAGGAAATTTGCCCATGACAACATTGAATAGGCGGGATTTTCTAAAATCTCTGGGAGTCGGAGCGGCTTTGTCTGCCCTTTCTTCCACAGCCTGGGCCATTGGCCGGGTGGAGGAGGAGAATGAACTGGTTACCCTGCTGGACGTATCCAAGTGTGTAGCGTGCGGGGCCTGCGTTGAGGCATGCCGCGAGGTCAACGGTCACAAATACCCGGAGCCGGAAAAGCCCTTTCCAGAAATGATTCCCAAGGACCGGGCCAAGCCCGAGGACTGGTCGGAAAACCGGTACGAGGACGGTCGTCTGACCCCATATAACTGGCTGTATATCCAAGAGGCCAGAGGGCAATACAAGGGAAAGCCCTTCGCCGTTAACATTCCAAGGCGTTGTCTGCATTGTCAAAACCCTCCTTGTGCAAACCTCTGTCCCTGGGGTTCAGCCTACAAACTGGGTAACGGTATCGTACGCATCGATCCGGACACATGCCTGGGCGGGGCCAAGTGCAAAATGGTCTGCCCGTGGAGCATCCCCCAGCGCCAGACAGGGGTAGGGCTCTACAAAAGGATTCTTCCCAAGTTTGCCGGGAACGGAGTCATGTTCAAGTGTGACCGCTGCTACGACCGGGTGGCCAGGGGGGAGTTGCCGGCCTGCATTGAGGCCTGTCCCTTCCGCGTACAGTCCATTGGTCGTCGCCCGGCGATGATCCATAGAGCGAAAGAACTGGCCCGGTCCATGGATGGATTCATCTACGGGCTGACCGAGAATGGAGGAACCAATACTTTGTATGTATCGCCCGTGCCCTTTGATGTTTTGAACGTCTCGGTGGAAACCGGGCCTGGCATGCCGGGGCTGGACAAAGCGCCTGATCTCATGGCCAAGGAGCATGTATTGGGCATGGCCGTTATGTTGGCGCCCGTGGCCGGAGCTATCGGCGGGTTTCTAAAGCTGGGCAGCCGGGTCTTGAAACAGGAACCCGGCGCCTCTGGGGAAGCGAGCCATGAATAAGACCACATGGGAGGTGTGGATCTTCCGGATCAGCGTGTTTCTTCTGGCCTTGACCGGTCTGGGCCAGATGCCCGTCTTCAAGCGCTACTACCTGGCCGACATTCCCGGGCTGGGGTGGCTGGCGGACTTCTACTTCTTGCACTGGCTGCATTATCTTCTGGCCATAATCTTTTTGTACATCCTTTTTTCCTGGGTGGTCCGTAAGGCCGCCTTGATACGAAACGGACGGGTTTCCCTTGGAATGATGGACTGGTTCGTGGCCGTTGTTCTGGCCGTGATCGTCATCACTGGAATGATGCGGGTAATCAAGAATTACCCGTCCATGCTCCTTATGCCGATGGAGGCCTTGGCCGCAGACATTGTACACTTGGCGGCAGTCATGCTGTTCGGCATTCTGTCGTTGGTCAAGGTATTCATTGCAAGAGCAGGATCTTGATAGGCAGGCACTCCCGGTTGAGGCAGATGGCGGCCATAGGCCTTTTTCTGCAAACAATTCAGGCAACCGTCGAACCCCGGACTGCGTCTACCTGAAAACGGCCTCCCAGGCGGTAACGCGAGCCGGGATAGACCAGGCGGCTGCTGGTTGCCACCATGTTGAACGACCAGGTACGGCGGTAGAGTATGAGGCAGGGTTCTCCCTGACGTATCCGCAGTCGGCTCCGGCTTTCCCGGTCGGGCAGAGCCGCTTCGATCACGTGTTCCACTTTCTGCACCGGAGCCACTGAAACCAGATACTCGCTGGGGGTGGTGCTGGTGAAGTCCTGGGCCAGGTAATCGGGGGCCACGGCTGGATTGACGTACCTGTCGCAGTACAAAACCGGCATGCTGCGGTCTTTGTGGACCAGGGCGGACCGGAAAACCGTCGCTCCCGGCTGGAGGCCCAGCTGTTCTGCCAAATGCGACCCGGCCTCCTCCTCTCGAAGGACAATGACGTCTGCGCTGTGTTTACCGCCCCAGCTTTCAATCTCCTCGGCCACACTGCGTATTTCCAGTAGAGCACCTTCAGGCTTCTGTTCGGATACAAAAGTGCCTACGCCCTGGAGGCGCATCAGATGCCCTTCGGCAGCCAGTTCCCGCACCGCCCGGTTGACGGTCATACGCGATACGCCCATATCCCGGGTCAAATCATTCTCTGAGGACACCCTGGTCCCGGGGGGCCATTCTCCCGTCCGGAGCCGTTCGAGTATGTAGTTTTTGACCTGCTGGTACAATGGAAGCGGCATATCACGTGACGCAAGCGAATCATGAATCAGCCCGGTCCGGTGCTCGCTTTTCCTGGTGGTCTTTGCCTTTCGGTTCATGCAGTATATCCCACTAAATCATGACGGGATGACGGAACCGGCCGAACGGAAGCTGTTTTTACGGGCCGGCCCCGACCCGGGAATAAATCGTTTTAAAACAGCGGTATTGACAACCTGATCTTACTTGTATATATAAGTATATATATGTTAAGAACCAGCGTCAAGCTGAAACGAGAGAAGCCGCCCTGACCAACAGCGGCTTCGGGAGGGCGAACATGGCGGATTCTGCAAAAGAAGCTCTCATTAAAAAGCTCCGGATCGGCAGCGGCGAACCCCGCCCGGTCAAGGCCCCTCACGGAACGCGGCTCCACTGCAAAGGATGGTACCAGGAGGCCGCACTCCGCATGCTTCTTAACAACCTTGACCCTGAAAACGGGGAAAGGCCCGATCAACTCGTCGTATACGGAGGCCGCGGCAAGGCCGCCCGCAACTGGAAGTGCTTCGACGCCCTGGTCTTGAGCCTTCTGGAACTGGAAAACGATGAAACCCTGCTTGTGGGTTCAGGCAAACCGGTGGGTGTCATCCGCACCCATGAGCACTCCCCCAGGGTGCTGATCGCCAATGCCAACATCGTGCCTCACTGGGCCACCTGGGACTACTTCCATGAGTTGGACAAGAAGGGCCTGATCATGTACGGCCAGATGACGGCCGGGTCCTGGATATACATCGGCACCCAAGGGATTCTACAGGGGACTTACGAGACCTTCGCGGCCCTGGCTGAGAAGCACTGGCAGAGTTCCCTGGCAGGCAGGATCCTAGTAACCGGCGGTCTGGGAGGAATGGGCGGCGCCCAGCCCCTGGCGGTGACCATGAACGAGGGCGTGGCTGTGTGCGTGGAGGTGGACCGTGCCCGAATAGAGCGCCGGCTCAACACGGGATATCTCCATGAGATGACCGGCGATCTGGATGAAGCCATCCGGCGCGCACGCCGTGCAGCCGAGGAGAAAAGGGCTCTCTCCATAGGAGTGCTGGGCAATACCGCCGAAGTGCTCCCGGCTATGATCGAACGGGGGTTCATCCCGGACGTGGTCACGGACCAAACAAGCGCCCATGACGAATTGAACGGCTACGTGCCGGCAGGCATACTTTATGAAGAAGCCCTGGCTCTCCGCAAGAACGAACCAAAGAAATACATTGACATGGCGCTCGACTCCATGGCGGTCCACTGCCGGTCCATACTGGAGATGCAGGCCAAAGGCGCAGTGGCCTTTGATTACGGTAACAATTTGCGGGGTCAGGCCATTAGGCGCGGCGTGGACAATGCCATGGACTATCCGGGTTTCGTGCCCGCCTACATCAGGCATCTCTTCTGCGAAGGCGAAGGGCCTTTCCGCTGGGCCGCCCTGTCAGGAGATCCGGCGGACATCGAAACCACGGATCAGGCCCTGATGGAAGCCTTCCCTGAAAAGGAGCGCATGGTCCGGTGGCTGAAGATGGCCGGCGGCCAGGTAAGGCACATGGGTCTCCCGGCCCGGATCTGCTGGCTGGGCTATGGCGAGCGTGACAAAGCGGGCAGGATCTTTAACGACCTTGTTGCCGAAGGCAGGGTCAGGGCTCCCATCGTGATCGGCCGGGACCATCTGGACTGTGGATCTGTGGCCTCGCCATACAGGGAGACCGAGGCCATGAAGGATGGTTCGGACGCGGTAGCCGACTGGGCTTTGCTCAACTGTATGACCAATGTAGCCTCTGGTGCGGCGTGGGTTTCATTCCATGACGGAGGCGGGGTGGGCATCGGTTACGCCCTGCACGCCGGTCAGGTATCGGTCGCCGACGGGACGCCCGAGGCGGAGAGAAGGCTGGTCACGGTTCTCCGAAACGACCCGGCCACCGGTCTGATGCGCCACGCCGACGCAGGATACGACAGAGCCGCCGCGGTAGCGGCCGAAAGAGGCGTGAAGATACCCATGATTAATATGTCCCGGTAGCCTGGGTGCCCCGCGGCCCGGGCCCTGAAGGCATTGAAAGGAGAATCATGTCGAAAGCCCTTATAGAATGTGTGCCGAATTTCTCTGAAGGCAGGGACAAGGACCGCATTGAAAGGATCGTAGAGCCATTCAAGAATACCCGCGGGTGCGGGCTTCTGGACTACCGGGCGGATGAAGACCACAACCGCCTCGTGGTCAGCCTGGTCGGTCCACCCCAACCGGTTCAAGACGCCCTAATCGAAGCGGCCCGGACAGCCGTGGCCGAGATCGACCTGGAAAAGCACCGGGGCGGCCACCCCCGCATCGGTGCTGTGGACGTAATCCCCTTCGTACCACTCCGGGGCATAGCCATGCAGGAGTGCGTGAAGCTGGCCCATGACTTCGGCGAACGTTTCAACGAGGAGACAGGAGTACCGGTCTATTTTTACGAAGACGCCGCCTTGAAGCCTGAGCGTAGGCGGCTGGAGGTCATCCGCAAGGGACAGTACGAAACGCTCAAGAAGGAAGTGTCTGATCCCGAACGCCGGCCTGACGTAGGCGAACCCCGACTTCATCCTTCGGCCGGGGCCACGGTGATCGGTGCCCGAAAGTTCCTGATAGCCTTCAACGTCAACCTGGACACCCCGGACAAGAAGATTGCCCGGGAAATCGCCAATGCGGTCCGCGCCTCCTCGGGAGGCCTTTGCCATGTCAAGGGCATTGGGCTTTCCCTTGAGGAAAGGGGGCTCACCCAGGTGAGCATGAACATCGTGGATTACGAAAAGAATGCCTTGTATCGAGTGGTGGAGATGATCCGCATGGAGGCCAGGCGGTGGGGGGTGCATATCGTTGAGACTGAAGTCTACGGCATGGTTCCTGTGGCGGCTCTCCTGGACAGCGCAACATATTATATGCAGCTTGTCGGCTTCGACTCCTCACAGGTGGTGGAACTCCGCCTGCTCGAGATGCTGGGAGAGGAGCAATGAGTCCTGAAAAGCTTACGAAGATGCCTCTTGATCTCTTTACGCGTGAGTTGTCCGGGGACTCTCCGGCCCCCGGAGGCGGCAGCGTTGCCGCCCTGGCAGGCGGTCTGGCCGGAGCCCTCTGCGCCATGGTCTCCCGCCTGACTCTGGGCCGGGACAAATACAAGGACGCGGCCGAAGAGATGCAGGCTGTCATTTACAAGGCGGATATCCTGTCGAACAGGCTACTTGAACTGGTAGAAGAGGACACCGATGCCTACAACAAGGTCACTTCCGCCTTCCGAATGCCCAAGGAAACAGGCGAGGAAAAGGCCGCCAGGAGCCGGTCAATCCAGGCCGCAATCAAGACGGCCGCCACCACACCCTTGGAGACTCTGAGAGCAACAGCCGATCTGTGTGCAATTTGCAGGCAGGTGGTGGAAAAAGGCAATCAAAACTGCATCACGGATGCTGGTGTGGCCGTCCAGCTAATACGGGCCGCGGCCAAGGGAGCGGCGTACAATGTAAGGATCAATCTCTCGTCGATCAAGGACGCCGAGTTTTGCGGGCACCTGGCTGCTCAGACCGATGAAGCCTTGACGCGGACCCTGAGCGAGGTGAACGCCTTGGAGGAAATGGTCGAGCGATCACTTCCATGACCTAAGAAGGGCAGCATACACTGGTTGGCCTAAGACCGCATCAGGGGCTCGAAGTGCATGCACCGAACATCTTTGAGGGATAAGTCCCGGACAACTGAGCGGAGACGTATGGGGGATAAAGGATACGACCTTTACGTGAACGCAGACCTGGCCACCATGACAGAGGGAGAGCCCTACGGCTGCATCACGGGTGGAGCCTTGGCTGTTCAGGACGGGCGGATCGCCTGGGTGGGCCGTGAACAGGATCTGCCGGATGAAATCGGCCACGCGCTTCATAATCGCCACGACGCAGGCGGGGCCTGGATCACGCCGGGACTGATCGACTGCCACACCCACCTGGTCCATGGAGGCAGCCGCAGCAGGGAATTCGAGCTGCGACTCCAGGGGGCCACATACGAGGAGATCGCCCGAAAAGGCGGCGGGATCGTATCCACCGTCACCGCCACCAGGACTGCTGACGAAAACTCACTCTTCCAACAAAGCGTTCCACGTCTTCTTTCCCTGCTGAACGAGGGTGTGACCACCCTGGAGATAAAGTCCGGCTACGGCCTTGACATGGACACCGAACTCCGCATGCTCCGTGTGGCCAGGCACCTGGGCGAGCGTTTCCCCGTGCGAGTTCGAACCACATACCTCGGTGCCCACACACTTCCCCCGGAGTACCGGAACCGCCCTGACGACTACATTGAATTCGTCTGCCGGGAGGTCATGCCCCGGGCGGCGGCTGAAGACCTCGCAGACATGGTCGATGTATTCTGCGAAAGGATCGCCTTTACTCCGCCCCAGGCCGAACAGGTCTTTCAGGCGGCCCGGAACCTGGGCCTGCCCGTAAAAATCCATGCGGAGCAGCTTTCAGATCAGGGAGGCGCCGCTCTGGCGGCGCGGTATGGGGCGTTGTCGGCGGACCACCTCGAACACTTATCAGAAGTGGGCGCAGCAGCCATGGCCGAAGCCGGGACAACAGCGGTGATGCTTCCCGGGGCTTTCTATTTTCTCAGGGATGATAAGAAGCCTCCTGTGAACCTTCTTCGAGAACATGGTGTCCCCATGGCCGTCTCAACCGACATGAATCCAGGATCGTCGCCCGCAGGGTCGCTCCTTCTGATGTTGAACATGGCATGCACCCTTTTCTCGCTGACTCCTGAGGAGGCCCTGGCCGGGGTCACCAGAAACGCAGCCGGGGCCCTGGGCTTGGCCGGGGAGCTGGGCACGCTGGAAGCAGGCAAGAACGCCGATTTCGTACTCTGGGACATAGCCGAACCCGCCGAGCTGGCGTACCGATTCGGCTTCAACCCGTGCACCGGCATAGTCAAAGCGGGTGTACCGGTTAAATGATCCCGCAAACTCATATTTTTGGGGAGCATTGTAATGTAATAAAAATGGATAACACTAACAAGGGAGGTACCAAGTCATGATGAAAAGGCTTATCATTGTCGTTCTAATTGCAGGCATTGCCGTTTTGGCCGCTGCCCCGGTCGAGGCCCAGGAGCCCATCAAGATCGGTTTCCACGCCCCTCAGACCGGTTTCGCCGCGTCTGACGGCAAATCTTCCACCTTGGGTGCGGAACTCGCCGTAGAACAAATAAACGAGGCAGGCGGGGTAATGGGCAGGAAACTCGAACTTATCGCTTACGACGACCAGGCCGAACCCAAGCAGGCCATTCCCATCGCCAACAAGCTAATCGGCCAGGACAAGGTGCTCCTTGGGATTTCGGGCTCCTATTCCGCCCCCACCCGTTCGGCCGCCGGGGTCTTCCAGGAAGCGGGGATCCCCTATATTTCCGCTTACGCAATCCATCCCGATATCACCCGGGCCGGAGACTATGTGTTCCGCACCTCCTTTCTGGGTGAAATCCAGGGCAAGGCCGGGGCCAAGCTAATCGGTGAAATCCTGGGAATGAAAAAAGTGGTGATGATTACCCTGCAGAACGACTTCGGAAAGTCCCTAGCCGCCGGCTTCCGCTCCGTGGCAGCGGATTTCGGCATTGAGATCATAAATGAGTATGAGTACTCCATCAAGGACCGTCAATTCGGTTCCCTTGTGGCCAAGGTGAAGAACGACAATCCTGAGGCCATTTACGCCTCCGGGTACTACTTCACTGCCGGACCACTGGTCAGCCAGCTCAAGTCCGCCGGCATAACCGCACAAATCGTAGGACAGGAAGGGTATGACTCGGACAAGTTCATTGAAATAGCCGGCAAGGCGGCTGAAGGTGTGATCATCACCACGAATCTTAACCGCGACAGTAAAGCCGAAGAGACCCGGGATTTCATCCGCGAGTTTGAAAGGAAGGCGGGTTTCCCGGCGGACATGGTGGCGGCTTCAGCACACACCGCAGTCAGGGTGGCGGCCGACAGTCTCAGGCGTGCAGGCTCCACCGATCCTAAGGCGCTTCGTGACGCTATCGCCGCCACAACCCTCAGGACTGCCACCGGCACCGTTTCCTTCAACAAGCTGGGGGAGGTGCTCAAGAACGTCGAGAACCAGGTTGTCAGGGACGGCGAGTGGCACGAGCATTCGGTGATCTCAGACCCCGAACTGCTGGCGCCTCCGGCTCAATAGGCCTGCATATCAGCGTCAACCCCGCCGGCCCGGGGCCGGCGGGGCTGCTGTCACAGGAAGTCCTGTCCCCCGGAAGGCACCGGAACGGCGCGACCAAGCACGCATCACCCCGGGCCGGCCAAAAGGAGACTGTTCTTGCTTTACCTGGAACTGTTCATTCAAGGCCTGATCCAAGGCAGCATGTATGCAATCATCGCAGTAGGCTTGACTCTGGTCTACGGGCTCCTCCGGATTCTCCATGTGGCCCACGCCGGACTCTTCACCCTGGGGGCTTATCTTGGGTTGGTGATCACCAATCTCACGGGCAGCCTGGCGCTGGCAATGATCCTCACGGCCTTGGTGGTGGGCCTGGGCGGCATGCTCATGTATCGACTCTGCTATCAGCCCATTCTGGAGCAGCCGCCCTATGTCCCCCTAATTGCATCAATTGGCCTTTTCATAGCCACGGAAGAGATTTTCCGGCTGGTTTTTGGACCTTATGGCTTGACCTACCGCAGCCCTCCGCTGCAAGACACATTCATCTTTTTGGGCATCTTCCTGCGTGAAGCCCAGGTGGGCGTGGTAGCCGCGGCCGTGGTTCTTCTGGGGGGCTTAGGCTACCTGGCCCAGAACACCCGCCTGGGAGTGGCATGGCGGGCCACGGTGGACGATCCCGAAATCGCCAAGAGCTTCGGTATCGACACCGTCCGGGTCAGGTACTTGAACTTCTTCATCGGTTCCGCTCTTGCCGCTGTCGGCGGCATTTTCGTTTCCCTTTTGAACAATCTGGTTGAACCCACCATGGGTGCGGTACCCGCGTACAAGGCCTTGGCCATAATAGTGCTCGGCGGCCTGGGCCACGTCAAGGGCACGCTGATCGCCTCCCTCGTTCTGGGGGTGGTGGAGGCCTTCGGCACCATTTACCTGGGCCAATACCTGGACCGGGACGCCATCGCTTTCGCCTTTCTCATCGTGGTGCTCATGGTCCGGCCCCGCGGCCTGTTCGGAGCGAGGTGATTCATGGGGCTTTATGAAATCAGCCTGGCCACGATCGTGGGCATCAATATCATCCTGGCCTTGGGGCTGAACGTGATCTCCGGGTTCTGCGGCCAGATCAGCCTGGGGCATGCCGCATTTTACGGGATAGGAGCCTATACGGCAGCCCTCCTGGCCAAGGCTGGCTGGCCAGTGCCCGTCGTGCTGCCGGCCGCAATGATCATGGCTGGGGCTGTAGGCTTGGTGGTGGGCCTTGCCAGCCTGCGGGTGCGGGAGGACTTCCTGGCCATTACCACCATGGGCGTAGGTTTCCTCTTCTTGGGGATCGTCCGCCAGCAGGAGAGCCTCTTGGGCGGGGAAATGGGCCTTTCAGGAATCCCGGCAACCGGCCTGGGTAAGGAGGGATTCCTTGTTCTGGTCGCCCTGCTGGCTGTCTTTTTCGCCGCATTCAACATCTGGATCAAAAAATCCTGGATGGGCTTTGCCTTCGACGCGGTGGCCGACGACGAAGACGCGGCCCGCGTGGTCTCGGTGGACGTAGCAGCATACAAGCTTACCGCCTTTGCCATTGGTACGGCCATGGCCGGGTTGGCCGGTTCGCTTTACACATATTTTTCCAGGTTCATCATGCCCGACGATTTCGGTTTCATCACTTCCATTACCGTGCTGTCCATGGTTGCGGTGGGCGGGATAGGCTCGGTCTACGGCGTGATAGTCTCCACGGTCATGCTCAGCTTGGTCCCTGAGTTTTTCCGCTTCATATCGGATTACAAGCTCCTGGTTTACGGGGCACTGCTCTTCGCCGTCATGCGTTTCGCACCGCGGGGACTTGCAGGCTTCGCTCGTGACGCAATGCAGTTCCTGAAAATACGCGGACATGGAAAGGAGGCGGCTCAATGACCGCCCTTCTGGAAGCGAGAAACGTCACTGTCCGTTTCGGGGGAGTAACCGCTGTGGATGATGTCTCCTTTGAAGTGAAGGAAGGAGAGCTGCTTTGCCTCATCGGCCCCAACGGCGCTGGAAAAACCACCATACTCCGAGCCGTCACCGGCATGGTCCTCCCGCAAGCAGCCAGGGTGATCCTGGCCGGCCGGGATATCTCCCGCCTGCCCACCCACAAGCGGGCCCGGCTGGGCCTGGCCATGACCCATCAGATCGTGAGGCCTTTCCGTTCAATGACCTTTCTGGACAACGTGGCCCTGGCCGCCGGGCATCATAGAATCCGGCACATCTGCAAGGCCATGGCCGTGCTGGACCGTAAGGCCGAAAGAATAAAAGCCCGTGAGTACCTGGCAATGGTGGGCATTGCTCACACCGCCGATAAGAGCGTGATCGGGCAGCCCCTGGGCGTGACCAAACGCCTTGAAGTCGCACGGGCCCTTGCCCTGGAACCCGAGGTGCTCCTCCTGGACGAACCGCTGGCCGGGCTCAACAGCGCCGAAGCAGCCCGCCTGGCTGACACCATCACCGAAATCAACCGGGAAGGCACCACCGTTGTCATGATCGAACACAACCTGGGCGAGGTCATGCGCGTGAGCCGACGGCTGGTAGTAATGGACAACGGACGCAAGATAGCCGACGGGGTTCCTGAAAAGGTTATGCGCAATTCGGCTGTGCGTGCGGCCTACGTGGGAAAGGAGCAGGAAGGTGTTGCGGCTTGATTCTCTGTCCTGCGGATACGGCGACATGACCGTGGTGGATGAGCTCAGCCTGGAGATCCCCCGCGGCCGCACCCTTGCCCTCCTCGGGGCCAACGGCGCAGGTAAATCCTCCACCATCATGTGCATAGCCGGCCACGTGGAGGTCCACAGCGGGCGCATCCTTTACGATGGAGAAGACATCACCGGGGCCTCCCCCATGGCGAGGGTCAAAAAGCGCATAGCCTTGGTACCCGAGGGACGCAGGCTCTTCTACAACCTGAGCGTCCGGGAAAACCTGGTGGTAGGGGGCTACAGCATGCCCAAGGAGAAAAGCGCGGCCGGTATGGAGCGAGTACTGGCCCTATTCCCCCGGCTGGGGGAACGCCTCCAACAGGCTGCCGGCTCCCTTTCCGGTGGTGAACAGCAGATGCTTTCCATAGGCCGGGCCCTTATGTCCGAACCGAAGCTGCTCCTGGTGGACGAACTCTCCCTGGGCCTTATGCCTAAGATGATAGACATATGCTACGAGGCCATCGCAGCCTTTAAAGAGGACGGCCTCACCATCCTTTTGGTGGAGCAGTCCACTCAGAGGGCCCTTGAAACGGCCGACAGCGTCCTTGTGCTGGAATCCGGCAGGGAGGTCTGGAAAGGCACCGCCGAAGAGGCCCGCCGAGACAGCGCAATGATCGACGTACTCCTCGGCCTCGGTGAAGGAAAAAAGGAAACTGCGTGCACGGTTGGGAATCAACCCTGTACTTCCCGCGTTTAGACCAAGTCAAGGCTGCTTGATCATTCTGACGATTTCCGTCGCCAGCACCTGCGAGGCGTCAATTGTGGTGAGAGGTTGTTTTCCACCAAATGCGCTGAGTTCGGTGCAGGCCACAATGGCCACCCGAACGTCCTGATTCTTTAAATGATCACAGACTCGGACATATTGTCTGTGCATGTCCGGAGAGGTATGGCCGGCCTTCACCTGTTTAATGATATCAAATACATAATTTTGGTGTTCAGGGTCCGGCCAGGTTGTCTTTATCCCCAAGGCCTCAAACCGTTCTGTGTAAAGCCTTGTTATGGCCACAGCGGGCGAGGCCAGCATCCCTATCTTTTGCTCATTGCCGAACCGGGTCTTGACTTGGTCCACCACCAGATCGATCATGTTTACCACAGGGATGCTCACCGCTTCCCGGACAACGTCATAATAATAATGGGCCGTGTTGCAGGGAATCGCAAGGAAATCCGCCCCCCAGGCTTCCAGCCGCCGAGCCATGTCCGCCATCACAGGGCCGGGGTCCTCTCCTTCTCCTTCAATGATGGCTTTGATGCGGGACGGCACCTTGGGGTTGTTGTCCACAATACACCGCACATGATCCTTGTCGTCTGAGGCGGGTGTAAGGCGGATGATACGCTGCATCAGATCAACTGTGGCTTCAGGCCCCATTCCGCCGATGATGCCCACCACCTTTTCAGTATTTTCATTCATATCTTTTACACCCGACTCTGGATTTCAGGCAGCCGCACAGTCAGAAAAAACGACTTCTATTTACGAAAGGTATCAAGATAGGCAAACAGGGCCGGGGACCCGCCGGTATGCAGAAAAAGCACATTAGCGCCCGGCGCGAATTGACCCTTTTTGATCAGATCGATCATTCCCGCAGCGGTCTTCCCTGAATAAACCGGATCCAGAAGGATGGCCTCGGTTCTCGCAAAAAGTTTCACCGCATCTACCATTTCATCGGTGGGAATGGAGTAGCCCGGTCCCACATACTGGTCATAACAGACGACCGCATCGAGGGGAATATCAGATTGTACGCCGAGCTTTTCGGCGGTTTTGAGGGCTAAATCATACACTATGTCTTCTTGAACCTTTTTTTCCCTGGAGACATTCATTCCGCTAATCGGTATACCGGCATTCATTCCGTTCATTCCCACCAACATGCCCGCATGGGTACCGGCGGAACCGGATGGGACAATAATGTGATCAATCTTCAGGTGCTTCTCATTGAGCTGGACAAGTGTTTCCATGGCACAGGCGGCATATCCAAGTGCGCCGATGGCATTGGAGGCTCCGCCCGGTATGATGTAAGGCCGCTTTCCTTCAGCAGAAAGCTCAGCGGCCTTGTTCTCCATGGCCGCCGGCATGTCCGTTCCGCCCGGAACCACCGTAATGCTTTTGACACCCATGAGTTGAAACAAAAAATTGTTTCCGCTGGCATCCTCCTTGTATGATCCTTTCACCCGCTCCTCCAGAACCAAGTGGCAGTCAAGACCTTCCTTGACCGCCCATGCCAAGGTCAGCCGGCAATGATTGGACTGCACCGCGCCGCAGGTAATGACGGTGTCAGTCTCTTTTTCCATTGCATCGGCTATACAGAATTCAAGCTTTCTGGTCTTGTTGCCCCCACCTGCGCCGGGCAACAGATCATCCCGCTTGACAAAAAGATTGACACCCTTACCAAGGGCCCTGCTTAGAGAGGTCATCGGTTCAATAGGGGTTGGGGACTCTATGTATTTTCGTCTGGGAAATTGTGCAAAGTTCATTATGTTCCTCCAATTTCATATAGTTTGCGGACTTTATGGATCTATGAGGTCAGACGAAAAACAGCTTCAACCTCAATATCGGCATTCAATGGCAGTCCCCCTACCTGTATCGCACTTCGAGCCGGGTATGGATCACTGAAATAATGCTCATATATTTTGTTTACAGTCTGGAAATATTTAATATCTGAAAGAAAGACGGTTGTTTTGACTGCATCTGCGAGGCTCGTATTTGCTTCTTCAGCAATAGCTGATAGGTTTCTGAAGACCAACTCCGCCTGCTCTTCGATAGAACCCAAAACCACCTTGCCGGTTGCAGGATCTATAGGAAGTTGGCCTGATGTGAACAAAAACCCATTTGATGCAACTGCCTGTGAATAAGGGCCTATTGCCTTTGGAGCCTTTTCAGTTGATATAATTTGTCTTATCATATTATTTTCTCCCATTTTTCTTTTTATATTCAGCAGGTAAAACTTCCTTAGCCACATCCGCTATAATCCCGGCAATCAATTCACAATCATCCAAATCAAAAGTGGCTCATGGCGGATTAGTGTGAAAAAGGTGCTGAGGAGCATTTTTTGCGGATCATTTTTCTCGGAATAGTATAAGTGACGATAAAAAAAACTCAAAGGAGGTTTTCCCGGCTCATCGCAAATTAGCGTGTAAAACCCCGAAGACAGATAGCACTCGGAGCTTGAAATTGCCAAAATTCCTGTAACCATAAGCGTTGCTTATGGTTACTCTCAAAGCATTATTGAGTCCCTTGACAAAGCCGTTGGTAATACGTCCCATGAAGTAGTTAGTTAGTGCCCATCCAGAAACGCTTTTCGGGCACTGGCAAGTTTCCAATTCAGAAATGAGATATTTTCGCAAGATCAAGGACAATTCCGCAGGATAGCGGAATTGGATCCCGCCGGAGGCGGGACCCGAAGGGCGAGGGCCATGGATGGCCCGAGTCAAATC
>CAYPSZ010000259.1:0-3464 GCA_964413125.1 uncultured Desulfobacterales bacterium | reverse complement strand
ACGCTCGATTGTCTCACCCGGCACGGCGGTGACTGCTGTTGTAAAGGCCGACGCCTACGGCCACGGACTGGTGAATGCGGCGAAGACTTTTGAGGCGGCCGGAGCAGAGCGTTTGGCGGTGGCCCATCTTCCGGAGGCCCTCCAATTAAGACAGGCGGGTATCAGGTGTCCTGTAATGCTTCTTTGCGGGATACTTTCCCGTGAAGAGGCAGAGGCGGTGGTGGAAAACGACCTCATCCCGGTCCTTCAGGAGCCTTCTCCCGCTGAAGCATTGAGTCGGGAGAGCCTGCGAAAAGGCAAGAGGACGCCGGTCCAATTGAAGATAGATACCGGTATGAGCCGCCTGGGCGTGCCTTTCAATGAGACAGGCCGGTTTGTGGATGACGTCATTCGGCACAAGGGAGTCGTTCCAGAGGGTCTTCTGTCGCATCTTTCATCGGCTGATGAAGAGGACAGGCGCTTCACCGAACTCCAGATCCGCCGTTTCAAGGATTCCCTGCAGACGGCCCTGGCCGCAGGGATGAGCATTGAAGCCAGCAGCCTTGCCAACAGCGCCGGGGTCATCGGTTATCCTGAAGCACACTTCGGCATGGTGAGGCCGGGCATTGTTCTTTATGGCGGTTCCACTTCGCCGGACCTCATGCCCATTGTCTCCTTGAGGCCGGCCATGACCTTCAAAGCTAAGGTCTTGCAAGTGCGGGAACTCCCGGCGGGTGCCCCGGTGAGTTACGGGAGGACATACATCACCAAAAGGATTACAAGGACAGCTGTGATTTCGGCCGGCTACAGCGATGGACTTCCGCGCGCCCTGTCCAATACAGGGCGTGTCATGATTGAAGGCCGAAAGGTTTCTATTATCGGGCGTGTATGCATGAATTTGACAATGGCCGACATCACGGATATGTCGGGGGTATACCCGGGGGAAGAGGCAGTCTTTGTGGGCCGGCAGGGAAATGCCGTGCTTACCGGAGACGAGGTGGCTGTAGCCTGCAATACCATATCATACGAAATCTATTGCGCTCTTGGAAAGTGCTTGGAGAGAACTACTATTCAATGAAACATGAACTTGAACAGATCCTGAGGAAAAGCCTCAATGCCTGCTTCGATGACGGCCGATTCGTCCGCGTGCCTGTTCCGGAGTTTGTGGTGGAAGTTCCGAATAACGAGGAACACGGACATTTCGCCACGAATCTGCCCATGCTGCTCGCGGCCTTACAAAAGCGCGCCCCGAGGGAAATCGCCTCCGTGCTCGCAGATGTCCTCAAGGAAGGGCACCCTTTTCTTGAAAAGGTTGAAGTGGCGGGGCCCGGGGTTTTTAACTTCACCATACGTGCTGAGCAGTGGCATCTGATACTGTCTGAAATAACGGCGCTGGGCCGGGATTACGGGAAGGATGGCATTGAAGATCCCCGGAAGATTCTGGTGGAATATGTGAGTGCAAATCCCACAGGCCCCCTTCATCTGGGACACGGCAGGGGAGCGGCTCTTGGAGACAGCCTCTGTAGGATACTTTCCTTCTGCGGGCATGAAGTGACGCGGGAGTTCTATGTTAACGATGCCGGGCTTCAGGTCAGGCTCTTGGGAGAGTCCATATACAGCCGCTGGCGTCAGAAGCGGGATCCGCACGCCTCGTTCCCCGAAGGAGGATATCTGGGGGAGTATGTTGATAAACTGGCATCTGAGATCGATCGGGATGTGAAACTGGACGGGCTGGACCCGGAAGAAGCGGTCCGCGAGTGCGCCGAGTTCGGCCGTAAGAGGATGCTTGAGGAGATCCGTGGTGATCTGGACAGGTTCGGGATAAGCTTCGATGTTTGGACCTCCGAGAAAGACCTGGTCTCCCGCGGCATGCTTGACGAAGTCATCCGCAAGACCCGGCAACAAGGCGATTTCTTTGAAAAGGACGGGGCGTGGTGGATCAGGACCACCGTGTTCGGAGATGATAAGGATAGGGTTATTCGCAAGAGTGACGGGCAGTTCACTTATTTCGCCACTGACATAGCATACCACCTTGATAAGTGGA
Source organism: uncultured Desulfobacterales bacterium (assembly GCA_964413125.1). Taxonomy (GTDB): domain Bacteria; phylum Desulfobacterota; class DSM-4660; order Desulfatiglandales; family HGW-15; genus JAIPEI01. The sequence goes on along the minus strand of CAYPSZ010000259.1, from coordinate 1,441 downwards.
AGAGAGGGTTTACAAGGGCAATCAATATATGGGGGGCGGATCACCACGGTTATGTCCGCCGTGTCAAGGCGGCCCTCATGGCAAACGGCCTCGATGAGGACTGGCTGTTGGTGCTTCTGATTCAGCTTGTAAAGCTCTTTGAAGGGGGGGAGGAGGTACGTATGTCCAAGCGGGCCGGTACCTACGTAACCCTGCGTGAACTCATGGACGAGGTGGGGGTGGATGCGTCCCGTTTCCTGTTCCTTGTGAAAAACCACGATTCTCCTTTGGATTTTGATCTGGACCTGGCCAGAAAACAAGACAGCGATAACCCTGTCTACTATGTCCAATATGCCCATGCTCGAATCTGCAGTGTGTTTCGCAAGGCCGCTCAGGAAGGGATCTTTGTCCCTTCCGCCCCGCTTTCAGTTATGGGAGAACTTGTGCTCGAAGAGGAAATGGCCATTATCCGACTTTTGGCGAGGTTCCCTTCGCTGCTGAGGGAGGTGTGCCGGTCCTATCAGCCCCATAGGCTCCCCCACTACTTGACGGATCTGGCTGCGTCCTTTCACAAGTATTTTAATATGGGAACCAAGATTCCTGATTACCGGATCATCACTAAGGACATTCGGCGTACACAGGCTCGGCTCTGTCTCGCGGAAGGGATACGAACCGTTCTTAGAAACGGACTCACTCTCCTGGGCGTTCAAGCCCCGGAACGGATGTGAAGGCGTCCTGCCCGCCGCAACCGCCCTTCAATTCTCACAAAACTCGGTTGCGGGCGAAAAAGGGGCGTGCCTGATCCGGACGACGCCCTTTTGCCGGGGCCGGTTGTTGCCGCTGCAGGATGAGGAGTGAAAATAAGTCGGGCAGGTCCATGGGAAGAAGGCGATCACAAGAGAAGAACCAAGGCTCAAGGATTCGGCTTGAACTGAGTCGAGCGGGTATGTTCGGATGGGGATTTGTTTTCCTGCTTCTTCTTGTCTGGGTGTTCACTCTCGGCGTTCTTGCCGGGCGGGGTTCCTTGCCCGGGGATCTGGCCGTTACCGAGTTGAAAGAGCAGGTGGCGAAGATACAGGAAATCATCCGGCGGAACGGGCCCCGGGAGGCTGGACAGGCCGATGATCCTCCTCCCGAAAGCCCCAGGCTGTCTTTTTATGAGAAGCTGACAATCAAGAAAGATGAGAGCCGTGCAATGGAGGACTCACGTGTTGACGTCGACCGAGATAAGATCTCCGGCACGCCTGGGACTGTTGTTGCAAGGGCTCCTTCTCGCTTGGCGCCGGGTGCCCCTGAAAAGCAGGCAGGGCCTTCCCGTTTAGAGGCTGAGCCCTCCGAGAAACAGCCACACTCCGGTTCCGAATACACCAAACTGAAACAGGAGCCTGGAGTCGAAGTGACGCCCCCTTTGGCCGGCCGGGAAGACCTTCGCATGCAGGCCCGGTTTACAGTGCAGGTTGCT
>CAYPSZ010000258.1:0-3227 GCA_964413125.1 uncultured Desulfobacterales bacterium | reverse complement strand
GGGGTATGATTTCCTGAACCTTGCGGGCGGCCTTTTCATAGACCCCTCGGGCGAAGGCCCTCTGACGGGTTTTTATGAAGAGTTCACAGGAGAGGGGTCCGATTATCGCTACATTGTCAGGGAGAAGAAGCATCAGGTCCTGCACGAACTCCTTGCCAGTGATGTGAGCCGATTGACGGAGCTGATGGTGAAGATCTGTGAGAGGCATCGCCGCTACCGGGATTATTCCCGCTGGGAGATAAACGAGGCCGTCCGGGAAATGGCCGCCTGTTTTCCCGTTTACAGGAGTTACATGAGAACGCCCGGACAGGATCCCAGGGAAGAGGACCGGCGCAGTATTGAGGAGGCGGTGATGGCTGCAAGGGGTTACAGGCCTGAATTGGATCCCGAGCTGTTCGGGTTTTTCAGAAGTGTCCTTTTGCTCGAGCACAGCGGTGAGCTCGAATTTGAATGGGCCATGCGCTTTCAGCAACTGACCGCGCCGGCAGCGGCCAAAGGAGTCGAGGATACTGCCTTTTATTGTTTCAATCGTTTTATATGCCTCAATGAGGTCGGCGGAGACCCCTCGGCGTTCGGGGTCTCTATAGATGGTTTTCACCTGGCCATGGGTGAAGCCGCGGATCTTCACCCACACGCCATGCTCGCCACTTCCACCCATGACACCAAACGGGGTGAGGACGTAAGGGCCCGGCTCGCCCTCCTTTCGGAAGTCCCGGGCCCCTGGGCTGATGCGGTCACGCGCTGGTCGACCCACAACGAACAGTACAGGGTGGAAGGTGTGCCGGACAGGAATGCGGAGTATCTCCTCTACCAGACCCTGGTCGGAACATGGCCCATTGAGAAGGAGAGGGTCCTTGCATACATGGAAAAGGCGGTCCGGGAGGCCAAGGTCCACACGTCCTGGATCGATCAGGACGAGGAATACGAACGGCACCTGCAGGGTTTCATAAGCGATGTCCTTGATGATCAGGAGTTTCGGTCCGACATGGAAGGGTTTGTGGCCCCTCTGGTCGGACCGGGCAGGGTCAACTCATTGGCCCAGGCTCTTCTCAAGCTCACCGCCCCCGGGGTCCCTGACCTGTATCAGGGCACGGAGCTGTGGGACATGAGCCTTGTGGACCCCGACAACCGCCGGCCTGTGGACTTTGAACTTCGGCAAAGGCTCCTGGCGGAGACCAGGGGGCTTTCCGTGGAACAGATCATGGAAAGGGCGGACGAGGGCCTGCCCAAGCTGTGGATGACTCACAAGGCCCTGGAATTGCGCAAGAGGTTTGCGGAGATATTTCTATCAGGAGGCTATCGTCCCTTGTGGGCTTCGGGCCGGAAGAGCAGCCATGTGGTGGCCTTCCTGCGGGGTGAAAGAATCCTGACGGTTGTTCCCAGGCTCATCCTTTCCTTGAACGAAGAATGGGAGGATACGATCCTGGAACTTCCCGAAGGCCTTTGGCGCAACCAGTTGACCGGCGAAGCGTTCAGCGGGCCTGAGATCCCCGTTCGTGATGTCCTGGCCGGGCTTCCCGTGGCCCTTCTTTATAAGGAGTAAGCAATTCACCACAAGAAAACAATCGTTTTCGTTTTCATGAGAAAATCTACTCTCTACGATTTACATTTGCAGAAGGTTAGCATGATTGGTTGAAGTACCACTGCAAAGCCACCGGGTAATTCATGGGCTGACGCAGGGCCGAATTCCACCAGTGGGGTACGATCCTGCCTTTCAAGGTTCAGATCGTACCATGGGCGGGGCTCGGAAATTTCGCTTTCGAAAAGCTAACGCTGTCTTTCCAGGTCAGTCTCTTCCATCAACTCAGGGGCGAAACTTACCGGACACGACCAGCCTTCCAGGCCTTTGTCGCCTCCGGCTGCATCCTCAGGCGCATCTTCGGGGAAGTCCACCAGCAACGGGCCTTCCGGCGCATCCGGAAGCTCGAGTACCGCCAGGAGCACCCGGCGCTGAAGCCATGGATTCCCGGGGGCTCCCAGGGGACGACCGAGCTCAAAGGGAACCCAGAGTTCGCTTGGAGGCCGGATGATTTCGGTATGCACTCGGATCAGGCTGATTTGGGTGGTAGAGATGCCTTCTCCCTCCAAATAGTGTCCAAGCGCACCCACGGCGAGCGTGCATGAGGACAGACCGGAACCAAAATTTACACGGAGGAAAAGTACGCAAAATCCGGAAGAGCCGAAAAATATGAAATTTTTTCTTGACATTTAAGTTTAAAGTTAAGCATCATTAGCCTGCAAACTTGCAGGCCAAAAAGAAAGGTTAAGATGAAACAAGATCCCATACTGAAAGAAAATGTTCTCTTGCGGGATTCAGATGCTTCTCAGCCCTGGATTAAAGCCGGCTTTCGCGTGGGGAATAAAGGCACGCACACCAGCAGGACCATCATGCTCAAAGAGCTGGAGCTATTGTTTGAAGATCAGAAACAAGGTGCACGACGGGAAGCTTATGTTTCTGCTATCATTGACCAAAATTGTCTTGGGAAAAAGACTGTTTCAACCCGGAAGCTAACCTGTCAGCGCCTGAGCGAGCTTTATGGGCTCGACCCATCCATCCCGCTTTTCCGTATCTTGCGCCACCTTTGGCAGTTTGATGAGGCCGGGCGCCCTCTGCTCGCTCTATTAACCGCTTTGGCAAGAGACCCCCTTTTAAGGGTTACATCGACCCCGATCCTTCAGGTGAATACCGGCGAAGAGCTTATGCGACAAAAAATGAAAGAGGCGCTTCAGCAAAGCGTGGAGAACAGGTTAAATAATGGTACGCTTGATACGGTCGTGCGCAATACCTCATCTTCCTGGACCCAGTCCGGGCACCTGAAGGGGCGCGTTCGGAAATGCAGGCAGAAGATAAACCCGACACCGGTTGTCACAGCATATGCCCTTGTCCTGGGCTATATCCTCGGGGCTCGTGGTAACGGTCTATTCAATACGCTTTGGACAAAAGTGCTCGATACTTCCCGGGAGGAGCTGATCGCTTTGGCCGCTGCTGCCAAGCGGTTGGGTTTTTTGGACATGAGCCGGGCCGGCGGGATGGTGGAGGTTTCATTTCCCCGCCTGTTTACGGAAAATGAAAGGCATTTAATCCATGGGACGGATTGAAGAACTGGCAACTCGCTATCGCAATCATATTTCCGCGCCATGGCAACGCAACCTGGCCGGAGACCAGAAAACTATTTTTGTCGTTTATCCCAAAGAGGATGAGCGCAAATTGCGCGCCCGGCTTGGCC
>CAYPSZ010000257.1:0-8205 GCA_964413125.1 uncultured Desulfobacterales bacterium | reverse complement strand
CGTGTTTTTGTTTCCCTTTCCCACAGGAGGGAGGGTGTTTTGGGGGAGGCCAAGGGGGTCTCCCAAAGGGGGCAGCCGCGATCCTTTGGGAAGCGCCGCATCTCTTTCCCCCAGCGGCATGTTGATTTCGATGGCTCTCCAGATGTACTCCTTTTCGATCCTCGTTATCCAGGCATCCAGATGGGCATTGAGGGTGGCCCGCACGTCGCCGGAAATCCTTCGAATGGGCGGCCAGTCGCCAAGAGGATTTGTTTCTATCGTAAGGGCAGGCTCCTCTGTCTTACCGCAGTCATCACCCGCCAGCGCAATATCTCCGCTGGCCCCGACCCGATTACCGATGGCGGCCGCTTCCAGACCCACGCCGAAACCGAAGCAGATATCGAATTTGGTTTGGCCGTCGCCCGTTTCATTCCCGCCAAGGAAGTGCCGCCGCAACTGTCGGTTCTCGGCGGTGACAATACTGTAGTGTTCCGTCTGATGGGGGAATACGGTGCTCCAGGTGGTCGTGGAAGTCAAACCGGTAAGACCCCGGACGTAGGCATCGGCCTTGTTTATGGCCCGGGCCTGTTCCGCCAGCAGGAGTACCGGGCCGACATAGGGAATCTTCTGGAGAATTCTCAGGATGCTCACCGAAGCCCGCGCTCCCACAGTGCCGCTCACTTCATGGGTGATTTCAAACTCTGAAGGCATGTTCTTAGCATCGAGGCTTTCCGATGCCTGTGTGCGGACAGACCCGTAGGGCGATGGATCAAAACCGACATCAACACCGATGTGCCGGAAAAAAGACGGTTTGAACCCGTCGTCGTTGACATCGTTACGCGATATGCCGCCTTCAACGGCAATATGAAACTTACGTTCCCGGCCGTTCATCCCCGCGTCCAGACTGGCCTTGAGGTCCAGGCCGATGATGCCGGGAGCCAGGCCGACCAGTCCACGGGCCGGACCGTCCATTCCCTCCTTGAGATTGACAGCCACCGAGTATTTATAGTCCACATAATGATCATCAATCAGCTCGATATCCGCGGTGAACCTGGGAAGGGCCTTGAACCTTCCTTCGGGCATAAAGCTTTCCACCTGTTCCATGGCAGCCCGGGTTCCGGCCACGGCTCCCAGCACATCCGACAAAAATCCCATCCAGGGCGGCAGGCGCATTCCCGTCAATTCCCGGCCCACGTAGGAGTCCTTTTCATGGAAGGGATAAACAGTAACCGCTCCCATGCGGGAAACTACCACAAAGGCCGGCTGAAACCTGTCCGGAGGAAGTTTCCACAGCTTGATTCTACCCTCGGCCTGTGACTGATTTTCCTCGGGGACGGCGCTGAAACGGACGATCCGCTGTGAGAAAACATTGGGGATCGTCCCTCCACGGCTTATTTCGGCCAGCCAGGCGTGGACCAGGTGGGGTTCATTTACAGCGGGTACAGTGAGTGGTTGCGCCTCATCGTCGTAGGTATTGTTCTCAAAACTCCGCAGGTCCACCAGCCACACCTCTTCAACGTCGTCCCGGAGATCGAGGGTGACATCCCCGCGGGCATTTCCCTCAGGATCATCAAACTGGGGCAGGGTGTAGATGTGCTGTCTTCGAGAGGCGGTCAGCTTCCAGGTGAGGGTCAGTTGTTCGTCCGCCCTGAGACCGTCAAAGACACTCTGGTTCCCGGCAAGCTTGACCGAAGGCAGGAATGAACCGTATCGGTCGAAGCTCACGTCGGCGTCGGCTATTGTAGGCCCAGCCAGCGGAACCAATTTGATGTCCAGGTTGTGTTCTTTCGTGCGGGCATCATCGGGGTCCTGCGTCGCGTCCTCCGGGTTCAGACGCTTTCGGAATGTCTGGTATCCCTTGGCGTTGACCTCGATGTAATAGGTCTGAAGGCCATTCCAGGTGAAGGGGTACACAAAGGTCCCGTCTGCGCCCGAGGGGGGACCGAAAATGGCTCCGCCTCCATGTCGTTTGGTTACGTTGATGCCGGCTTCGGGAACCGGATTCCCCGTTACGTTATTGGTGATCGTACCGCCTATGGCCATGCCCCGTTCCATATACAGGGTCAGGGTGATTGCCGGCGCGCCGGCGCCCGAGGAAGTGTTGACCGCAACCGTGTCCTGGTAGGCAAACGACCAGTTGGGATGAGTCACTCTCTGATTGTCATATCCCATGGTGCCGGTAAGGTTCTGGTAGGTGTTGCCTGAATTACGAGTCGCGTCGTCGTTGAAGGTCACGCTGACGCCGGTGATGGCGGGCCCGTCGGGGTCATTGATATCCCTGGCCTCGATGGTCAGGCTGTATGCGATGTCCAGGGCTTCTGCGGTAGGGGTGTCTTTGTTACCAGGAAACCCATCCGGACTGGGCAAATAAATGTCCGCCTCAAGGTCACCGCCGTCGCTTTCAAGCTTGTACCAGTGGTTTTCACCACTGTTGAAGTAACTGTTCAGGTCCAGCCACACCGCATAGGAACCGGAGGGCGTCTTACCATCATACCAAAATACTCTTTCACCGGCATAGCCTACCTGCAGGTAGGACGGCAGGGCGTTCGAATTTACAACAGTATAGTGTCCGGGGACAACAGGGTCCGTCTGCGGCGGCACCCATTGGTGGACGGTGATTTTGGTGCTGCCGGGGTTCTTGTATGTTATGGGAATGTTAAGCATAAAGGGCAGCATGGGATGGGGATGGTCCATGGTATAGGGGGGCGGTGCGGTGGCCGGCAGTTGGCCGGGGGAGTTGAAATCAAAATAGTCAAAGGAAACCCGTTGGCTTACGACGAAGCGGGGGTGGGTGAGGGTTACGGTGTAACTGCCTGGCAGGACCCTTTCGAATCGTACATACGGTTGGCCCATTCGTGTGGTTACGTCGAGTGTCTGGCTGCCGGCGGGACCGTTCAGGGTGAGTTGAGAATGGCCTTCCAGCAAGTCATAGTAGGAGACGGTTCGCTTTACATATTTGCCGGGGCCCTCGGATTTATCGATGGCCACCACTTGTGAAGCCGTGGGGCTGTCCCAGGCCATGAGAGCGCAATCCGCATTGATCCAGTTTTTGCGGATAAACACCATGGCCCGCAATTCCTGATCGGAGCTGACCGCCATGCCCCCCACATCATAATGAAAATTGTCGCGGGCCGACTGGGCGCTAAACGGCCATACCTGGTAATAGGGCCAACCGTGGTAATCGCGGTTGCTCCCGTCGGCGGGCACGGTTTCCACCGCATCTCCCCAGTAGTCGTCCATTTCAGGCACCACGATGCCGTACAGACCCGGCAGAAGCGTGACAGTGAATTCGCCCTTTTCGTCGGAATCCACGGTTACCACCCGATGGGCCTCGGGAATCATGTCGTCCATGTAGTCCGAAATCCGGAAGGTGATGCCCGAAACCGCGGTCGGAACGTGTATGTAGTCGGAGGATCTAACGGTCGAGGCCTCTTCATCGACGCGCACCAACTGACCCCTTAAGGACATGGGCCGGGGTTCCAGGTGGATATCCACTTCCCGATCAATGTCGGGAAGGGCTTCTATGAAGGCTTCAGCGGTAAAACGGATGTCAAAGGATTTGTTCTCAATAGACTCTCCGTTTTCGGGATCGCCCGCCCGAATTTCGATTTTTTTCTCCGCTGTGCCGGCGGCGGTGAGGCGATATGTTCCGGGCAGTATCCTGTCGAATTCGATTTCGGCCCGGTCCAGGTCTGAGTTATAGGTAACGGTGCCTTCACGTTCAATTCCGGCGGTATTGGTGTCTTTGAGACCCTGGATTGTGACGGTGATCTTTCCATCCAGCATTGCCCGGTCCCGGTAATCGGAGTCAACCGCCACGCTCAAACGCGTATCGAGCATGACCATGTCGACGCGAATGCTCTTCTCTCCCGCATTGTCGTACAAGAACTGCGCGTCGTCGTCGGTTCGGATGTGCCGGTTTTTGGGTTCGTAGCCGAGACGTTTGCAGTCGATCATCCAGTCTATGGGGGGCAGGCCGGTGAACTTCACCTTTCCTTTGCGACTGTTATCCCATATTCTATCCGTCGGTGTCCCTTCGGGATTTTCCTTTGTGATGGCGGAAACACCGGTACGCGTGGGCATAAGCACATCATCGAGATGATATGGATCCACACCGGTGGCTTCTACATAGATGCCCTCAAGCAAAACATTGTCTTCTTCAGAAACCGGGTCGAATCCGTATACTTGCACATCGAGGATATTCAGCTCCGGCATCAACTGAACATTGGCCGTATGGGGGCCCGTCAGATGGGAACCCACGCTGTCATGGTATCCCTCCCATCCCGGGATGGCATTGTTTCCCCGGTTCACCGTAAAGGAAAAAAGGCCCGCTGGAAGCCCGCGAAAATGAAAAAACCCGCTCCGGTCCGTGGTGCCTTCCCGAATGATTTCGCCGCCGAAAATGTCCGTTTTGTCCGGTATCACCGATAGAGTTACCGGGACGTCCCTCAGCACAAACCCGCTCACCACACAGCTCACCTGCATGTAGACATCGAACTGCGGCTCACCGGGCTGCTTCGGCTCCAGGATCAGAGACTGCTCAACGCGGCCGTCCTCGGCCAATGAAAGACTGTGGAGGATGCCTTCATGGTAGGCCGGATGGGAGGCGGTCAATTCGTAATCTCCCGAATCCGCCCTTGTAATGGTGTAAAATCCGAATATATCTGTGTACGCGGCGTATTCATGGCTGCCGTCGGCGGGGATTTTGTCGATCGTGACAAGTGCCCTTTCAATGCCATGGCCCGTTTGATTGTCAGTAATCCGGCCGTGAAGATCGGCCAGCGCGTAGACATTGCCGGCACCAAGAAAAAACAAAGCCAGCAGCAGCAGGAAAGTGTTGCATTTTACGCTTATCTTCGAAACCATACCACACCTCCTTTAAGTGAATGAAGATGGGACCAGTTTTGTGGTTCAGCCTTGGTTCGGGGTTGCCTTGGTTCAGTCTGGTTCCGGTTCGGGGACGCTGATCAATTGAGATACAAAGAACGTGTTTCCGGAAACAGGCACTGTCAAAGGTTAGAACACCGTTCCATGCCCTGAAATGGAATCTTAAAGAGATGAAGTTCCCCGTAGTACGCGGATACAATGCTCAGAGAAAGAGTTTGGGCAAGAAAGTATTTATCTTAGAGGTTCTTCCCCCTGGGTACAAGCATTTACTTTGGCCCCGAATCCATCTTCCAATTATCGACAAACAACGCCTGAAACGGATTCAGTTGGCTTCGGGGTCGCCGGCATGGTTTCAGACATCGGCAGGTTGAGTTTGTGAAACCCCGCTCTTGAGCGGGTTCGCTGCATCGACGATGCTACCACAAACTCTTCAAAGCAGTTTACCGTGAAAATGCGCCCCCCCTTTAGGAGGGAGCTGTGCTCCCGACCGACCTATGATCGGGACTACAAGTCCCTCCTAGTGCGCCCGGGGTTTTCATGCACGCGGATGACCCGATATGGTATGGCCATGAACGTTCAGGTCCATACCCTCGGGAATAAGCAGAGGCTGTTCAGCGTTGTTCCATGAGTTCCAGGTGTGCCAGAACCAGTTTGATTTCGCCGTAGGAAAAATCGTCGCCGAGCGCGGCTTTCAGCGTACTCAATGGTTCGCCCTGCATTCGGGCGATTTGCCTCTCGATGGTCCGCTTTTTCACTTCGTCCATCACCTGGTCCACTTTGAGCGCTCCCATGGATACCCAGTGAGCCAGGTGACCCTCGATGGTGGAAGCTGCCAGTCCCCGCTCTGAGGCGATCTGCAGGATGTTCAGCCCTTGCCTGAACAGTGTGAGGGTGATGGCCTTGGTGTCTTCCTTCATCACAGGTCCGGCCCGACTCTTCTCCGGCGTTTCCGTTGCCGCAGGATCGGGCAATATGACTTCGCTGATCCCGTGTTTTCTTCTGTAATCCGCCACCATGGAGACCAGTTCCTCCCCGTATCTCGCGGCCAGGCGGTTGCCGATGCCCTTGATTCTTTTGAGATCGGCAATTGTGTCGGGCAGATGGACCGCGATCTGCACCAGGGTCTTCTGGTGCAGGACCTGATATGAAGCAATCCTTTCATCGGCCGCCTTGCGCTTCCGCCATTGCCGCAGTGCCTCGAAGAGCTCGGGATGACCGACGTCGGCTTCGGAGTATGCCGGAGACGCGGCCTTGGAAGTTGCTTGCGGTTTCTTTTCATCCATCATGGCCGCCACCGAAAGGGCCCTGAGATATCCCCCCGGCGAAAATCCGTTACGGCACGACATAACCCCTGCAAGCTTAACAGAGGTTTCTTGCCTCAAACGCTCTTCTGCCTTGCGTATCTGTTGGCGGACCGATTTATTGTCCGTCTCCACCCTGAACTCATCAAGAAAAGGCGAAAGGATCGCGACGAATTTTTCCTGGAAATAGCCTGAAGCCTTTGTCAATCTTTCCACGACCGCGGGATCGTCCGATGGTTGGTTCTCTATTTTGAACATCCCTTTCAGCTGGCGTTTGAACTTCTCGCCAACCTCGAAGATCTCCGTCCTTACCTGTCGTCGGATCAAGGCTGAATCGCTTACCCCTGATATCTGAACGGCTTTGGCGTGTATTCGGAGAAGCGCTTCCAAGCGGCCGAGACTGCGATCCAACTCTTCAAAACTGAAACACTCAAGCAGGAGACGCTGTTGGTAGCTGCTCTTGGCCGCCCGCAGGCTTTCCCATGAAGGTGGATTGTTTACGATCTCGTTGACGAAACGTAGCACCTTGTGGTCGGTCTTAACGGCGATCGGGGTTATCGGTGAGCTGAGTACCATGCCCTCAAGGGAGCGACAGCGGCTCAAGGCCACATACACCTGGCCGTAGGCAAAGGCTGCCTGAGCATCGATTATGGCCTTTTCAAAAGTAAGTCCCTGACTCTTGTGGATAGTGATGGCCCAGGCCGGTTTCAGTGGATATTGACTGAAGGTGCCGATCACCTTTTGTGAGATTTCTGCGGTTTTGGGATCGACAGTGTATTCCATGTTCTCCCAAGTGGTTTGTTCAACTTTGATTGGTTTGGAATCCCCCGGACACCGGACCTCCACGGCATGGTCCGACATCCCGGTGATTTTCCCGATCTTGCCGTTATAAAAGGCCTTGTCAGCCGACATGTCATTTCGGATGAACATGACTTGGGCGCCTTTTTTCAGTTCCAAAACGGCTGCTGTGGGAAAGGCGTGCTCAGGAAAATCGCCTTCCAACAGGGCCTGGAACCGGCGGCCTTTCCCGGGCAACTCCTTCAGCCTGGCTCTATTGATGATGTCGGCGCTGCGGTTGTGGGTGCATAGTGTGATGTACCCTTCTTCATCTCCGGGCGAAAAATCGGGGATGTGGCGGGCATTGAGCTGTTCCAGGACGGTGGGGCCCAGGTTGTTGTCGCGAACACTGTTGAGCAGGTCAATGAATCGCTGGTCGGACTGGCGGTAGATGTGCTTCAGCTCGATGGGAATGAGTTCGGTCCGGCCGAGGGCCGTGCTGCTGAAAAAATAGGGTGAATCATAGTAATTCTCCAAGATACGCCACTCTTCCTTCTTCACCACAGGCGAGAGCTGATGCAGATCGCCGATCATCAACAACTGGACACCGCCAAAAGGCATGTCATATCGGCGGTACCGCCGCAGGACGCTGTCCACCTGGTCGAGCAGGTCGGCCCTAACCATGCTGATCTCGTCTATGACCAGCAGGTCAAGGCTACGGATAATATCCTTCTTTTCCCTGCGGACCCTGTGGCGGCCCCCATGAATCTCGCTTCCCGGTACGAACGGGCCGAAAGGCAGCTGGAAAAAGGAGTGGATGGTTACTCCGCCGGCATTGATGGCAGCCACCCCTGTGGGCGCCGTCACCACAAGCCGTTTATGAGTCTTTTTCTTCATGGCATGCAGAAAGGTGGTCTTGCCGGTTCCGGCCTTCCCTGTCAGGAATATGTTGCGGTCGGTATGACCGACAAACTCTTCGGCTGATTGCAGCTCGGGGTTATGGAAGGTCATTGGACTATTTCCGGTGAAGAAGGCGCAAGGCTTAATGGGCAAACGCAAACAAACCGCAAAACCTGGTATTTGCAAAAAACATTAGAAGCCAATCCGTTCAACCACAGGATAAGATCGCGGCTCGCTTCGCTCTCACGACTTATACTTGTCTGCTAGGAGCATGAAAATAGCTAGTGCCCATCCAGAAACGCTTTTCGGGCACTGGCAAGTTTCCAATCCAGAAATGAGATATTTTTCGCAAGATCAAGGA
>CAYPSZ010000256.1:0-38996 GCA_964413125.1 uncultured Desulfobacterales bacterium | reverse complement strand
ATCATCTGGTCGGCCTGCGGGGCAGCCATGGTGATCATCGCAACGATGCTTGCCCGGCCACCGGCCCTGACCGTTGCGTCACACCAATAGACGAGTCGGGGGTAAGGTCATGTAAACGCGAGCCATAACATCACCGAGAACAAGGGCCGGATTGCACCGGAGCGGAACTTCTCCGCCTATAAAATGCCAATAAAAGCATAGAACAATATAATAAAACACCAATATAAATCTCAAAGAACATTTCAGGGATCGCTTCAACCTTCCTGCCATCCAGCCGATTGACCCAACCCCCCGGCACCAAAAAGTTCTTTTCTATATATGACCCCGGGCTCGTCCAACAAACGGTTCAGATTGTGGCTCGCTACGCTCGCACAATCTAACCTTATTCGTTGCGCAGTTTTGGATATTACAAAAGCCCTCCTATGACAATCAATACGGCTGACACTGTGAAAATAACCGGGCAGAGTTTGAAGGGAAGAAATTTGATCTTGAACCCTGTGAACAAAGAAACCAACGCCAGCACCATCAAGCCAATGGCAGAGAGCAAGTACACCGCCTTTGAAACAGAGATTGAGGAATCAACGATAGTAACCAACGCGACAAGAACACCTATAAAAATCAGTGAAACTCCTTCAGCGATCCACTCCATTGTGATGATGCGTTGATTATCTACGCTTATTCCTCCAAATCCTTTGACGACCGAACGGGTCGGAAAGAGATGTGAGATACCCCAAAGAGCGGTAAGTGCAGCGCCGAGATACAAAAATACGAGATTTATCATGATTTCACCTCTTGATTATGGGATGCGCATAACGCAGCCTTCACCAGTTCATCTGGTGAAAGGCTTTGTTGGAAAATATGTTACAGGCTCTCTTCTTTCTTTCTATATCCATATCTTACGTTTTTAATGGCCAAAAATCGCAATATAAACCTCAAATTAGGCACGCTTTCAGCCGAATATCATAGAATGTCAATCATATAGCGTGGCCAGACCCCGTTTCCATAAAAACAAAGTTTCCTTTCCTCGTTGTATCTGATCTAGGAAATCGACGTATATTGGCATCCTCGATTGGATAGCCAAGAGTGCGAAGATTTTTTATTTTTCGGCGGTCTTGAGCAACCATTGCGGCGCTGACATGATGCCTTATCGGGGCGTCGCGTAATTGAACAATGGTTTCAGGACGACAATCGCCGTCCTGCTCCAGAGAACGATGAGGGAAACCGCTATTTGTAGACCCATCTTCCGCAATGGTGTAACAACCAAAGACTTCAGGGATTGGATGGTCTCCTAATATTTTTCGGGGTGACATTAGGTTCTCTCATCTGTTTTCTTTTGATCGGTGCCCCAGTTGAAAAGACTCTGTTCTTTCGGTAATGGAGCCCGCCACGACTGCTTGGCAACAACCTCTCTTACTTTATCGAGCGACGGGACCCCTTCCCGATTGCCACGGACAGGTATGCCGCCCTGTTTTATGAAGTATGGATTGGCCTTCGCAGAAGGACCTGGCTCTGCGAAATCGATGACAAACAGTGGCCTTTTACGCTTAAGAGTTTCCTCTCCGGCTGCGAATGTGCCACCGGTGAGTCCCGATTCAACGAGAATCATCGCATCAGAAAGACCAATGATCGTGCTGTTTCGTTTCATGGCGTTCCGTCCACTCCATGTGAGATGTGGAGAAAATTGAGATACTACCAGGTGATTACTGGCCGATAATAGCTCGGCAATATCTCGCTTTCTCTGGAAACGAAGAATTCCCTCTACGAGGACGAATATCGTAGTGCCGCCATCTTCCATGGCAGCTTTGTGGGCCGCCATATCAACGCCATGCGCATAGCCACTCACTACGCATATTCCCTCTTTGGCAAGCTGCAACGCACATCGTCCAGTAATCGCCAGTCCTTTATCTGAAGCCTTTCTCGAGCCACAAAATCCCACACCCGGTTCGTCAAAAAGTGACTGGTTCCCCTGGATAAAAAGCACCGGTGGCGCATCGGACTGAAGAATTTTCTCAATCCGTTCAGGATAGGAAGGTGACCCCTGCCATATAACACTCACGCCATGATGTTCAAGCTCGTCAGCAGTCTTGGACGCCTCAACTCGGGCGTCCACGATATTTTGGGCCACATCAGGTTTTACGCCAATCTCCGTAGCAAGAGAACGAGCAGACGAACAGAGCTCCCAGGCAGCATTCTCACCGTGAGCCACAGCATAGGTGAGTAGACGCCGAAGGGCTGCTTCGCCTGATCCTTTCGCTTGGATAAATTGGAGAATGGGTTGAATCATTGGTTATCGCTATCCCTCATCGACTTTACGCAAACTAAGCCAAAAACATTTCGAACTCCGGCACCCTTCAG
Organism: uncultured Desulfobacterales bacterium; assembly: GCA_964413125.1. Taxonomy (GTDB): domain Bacteria; phylum Desulfobacterota; class DSM-4660; order Desulfatiglandales; family HGW-15; genus JAIPEI01. The sequence continues at coordinate 36,641 of CAYPSZ010000256.1, read as the reverse complement.
GGCTTTTGCGAAGGCCCACATCGTGATGCCCGATTGGTACAAATCATCAATGATCACCACATCCCGTCCGTTTACACTCGCGGGATCGAGAGCGATAGAATTGGCTGTTTGATAAATAGTTGTCCATACGGTCACTTTCTGCTGGATGGTCAGCTGCTTCATCTGTGGTTTTTGAACCAAGAGACGAGGCTCGATGAACCCGACCCCTTTACATTCTGCCACATGTTTTGCAAAAGCCCATGCTAATTTGCTCGACCCTTCCTGGGCAGGAATGGGAGATACGACAGGACCAACTGGAGTACCTATGCCTCGCAATGGCAAGAGGTCAAAGGCATCCAGCAGCGACTGCGACATCACGGCACAGTACTCCTGCTTTTTCTCCTGGGTCAGTTCGCCTAGGTGATACTTGAGTTTATACTCTGCTTCTCCCAACGCACTTCGTGGCCCAATGGTTCCGGATCCATCGGTGGTAAAGTTAAAATCCCCTGCAATACAATAATCGACTTCCGAGCCAGAAAAATGATCTTGTAGCTGATTGCCCAACTTCAACCAAACGCATTGATTGCCAGCGAACTCAGCCCACTGCTTAATTTCATCAACATCAACCTGATTCACTCTATTTGCAGGCACCCAAATATTATTGGTGTTGTTTTTCCCCTGCTTCCAACCAGTCGGGCTTGCCTGCTCCAGTTCAGGAAAATGATATTTGACCACAGCAACCACATCTTGAGAGACAAAAAAATTGAGGCTGCCATCGTCATTTTCGTTGACGCGCATCCAGAATACACTTCGGTTCCTATTGAAGACTGTCGACTCGGGCATCAGCATCCCCCATACCTGTTGTGGTATCCGTAGTAGTCCGTTAACAATCCAAGCGATTCCATCTCACACCGTAGTTTTCCCCTGGAAAATATCCACCTTGGTTTCAAGGTATGGCCTGAAATTCAAATCATTTGCCCCGATGCTGAACGTCCCCCATGACCCGCCCGCCCAGTTTTTCGGGCGGTCGGCGTCCATGGGGCTTGTTGGAACATCGCTCATTTTTCATATTCAAGGGCTGACTCCGCTGCTCCCGCCTTTCCTCTTCAATTTGGCCCCTTTGCATAAATGAAGAAAGTGCTGGTTGATTCGTCAAGAATTCCGAGGTCTAGATAATTTAACCTCCATTGTAGCTTTGGCTTGGCAGGTATCGACGCAGGGGAATACATATCCGTTATGAATGATTGGACGTCAAGTTGTGGGTCAATTTCTCGGATTCGTTGATAGTACCTTTGAGCTGCACGGACAAGAGTTGTAGGATGTCCAGATAGTGTTATTCCAAGTCCTCCCATTCCTCCGAATAATAGTTGACCTGGAAGTGCTCCCCTTTGTTCACGCTCTTCAAAAATTTTCCAAAGCTGTGCACGCTCTGCGGCCATAGCACCTGGAACACTGCTCTCGAATACTTCATGATTGAAAATTCCGATTACTTCAAATTGTTCTCGGGATACTGATGCAAACAGGACGTCATTATGAGCGTCACGCCCAGAGGCGCCATCACATGGAACAAGGTGGAAGTGATGTAGGCCCATGACGTTCAAAAGGAAATCCTTGTCGGCCCAGTGGTCAGCATTCGGATCGTTTTTCTCAGTTGCCGGTGAAAAACCTTTAGAAATGGCTTTACGGGAGAGATAGGGTGTCAAATCTTCTCCGTTTCTCACTTTATTTAACAAATGATCAATTCTAGAAGAAAGGGTTATCCATCGGGGATTATTAGCAGCGGTATTTTCGATGAGAACTGTTCTTTTACGAGGTGTCACGTATCGGACACGCCAGTTCAAAAATATTATAAGCAGGTCAACTAGGTGCTTTTCTTCTAACAATACCAATGTTGCTTTATCGTTTGGGAATCTTGGTACTGCTTTAGTCAGCCACATACGGAAATTTTTAATTCGCTTTGATTCGTTATTCATGGTCCCCCCTGACGGAAAAGCGGTATCAAAGATTCAATTCTCATTTTTGGCCAACAAGTAATTAGATGGTTTTCTGGATAACTCCCCGCAAAGCAAATCGTGACACGGCGATACGATTGCCTAGTCAATATGTCTAACTTGATAACTAACCCAATTTGATGTTATCAGTAAACCGTATATTTGATCTCCGGTATTGTTGGAAGAGTCAGTCCGTTTTTTGGCATAGAGACCAAACGGATGAGCAATGATTCCTGATGAATCATGGTAGATAGCGACACTATGGTTTTACCCTACTATCATACGCTCTCAACATCCCAGTTCAGGTTACTCCTCAATACCCCCCGACGGCTCAATGCTCCAATAAACAAAACCCCTCCGTTCTTTACGAGAAATGAGGTTTCAGACGGCTCGGGCATAGCACCCTCAATTGGGTCAGAATGTGTTTTCTTTGGTTGCTAAGGAAACATGCGGAATGTTCGGCCGGTGTTTATAAATAATACGAAAAAGTCCGGTCAGCAAAGGAGACCGACCCAATGGAGCAGCGACTTTAAGACAAAAGACTATACGATTTTCTGGAACAAGTCGAGAGTGATTTTATGTCCGAAGTGCAATCCTGGGGCTGTGATCACTGCGGTTCGGTTTTGCATCGTGGAGTTTTCAACCGCAAGCCACGGGGCATTGGTCCGCCATGGGAGAAACGCTACAGCTTGTGCTGTTCTCCGGTTGTCGGTACGCGCTTTGGGTTGAAGCTTTGATGCACTTAGAAGCCTTCACGGGAAACGGGCTAAATGTCCATTATATTTCAAAAGGTTGCCCCACCCGCCCCCCGAGTCGGGCTGAATTTTCCAGAGATGGTTCTTATAAATCGAGATATATAAAGGGCGTCCCCAAGCCCAAGCCCAAGCCCCTAAAGGCATCAGACCACGCGGAAGGCGGCCGGGTTCGGTGGCTCGCCCACACCTGAATGCTCGGCCTTACCCAGGCAATCCCTGCAAAGCGCATAGTAACGAACCGTGTCGTCGCCGTCGTCAATGCAGGATTCGAGGCGGTCCCTCATTTTCAAGAACGCCTCGCCGGAAATGTTGGCGCACTCGAACACCGATTTCTGGACCCGCACACCATACTCCTTAAGGATCTTTGCAACCCGGGCCCTGGCCCTGTCCTCCACTACATCAAAGCAGACCAGATAGAACACCTTACCCCTCCCACTTGTATGGCTCGTAAGATTGTTCCGGATCCGCAAGATACCGCTCAAACTCACGTACTTGCTGAAGAATCAGGTTCCTGTAGGTAAGCCTTTTGCCCACACCCGGGTGTGCCGCGCTCCTGGCCATCATTGCCTCGTATGCAGCCACCAGGGTCTTCCGTGTTGTCGGCTTCATTTCAACGGGTCGGCTTTTGGCCATGTCCTCCTCGTCTGCATAGGTCTTTTTTTCAGTACTCCGATAGACGAAATCATCAGGAGATACCGCCTTTCGATTCAAGACGGCCAAAACCAGCCGATCTCCCAAAAATGCACGATACTCCTCCACAAGGTCGCAGGCGAGGGAAGGCCTGCCGTAGGCTATATCGTGTAGCGATCCGAGATACGGATCCAGGCCGCACGCCTGTATGGCCGACATCACCTCATTCGTGAGCAGAGTGTAGACAAAGGAAAGAAGAGCATTCACGGGATCCCGCGGAGGTCGTTTGTTCCTCCCGGAAAAGGAAAAGGCATCATTTCGGAGTAGCCGTGGAAAAGCACCGAAGTAAACGCGCGTGCCTCCGCCCTCGATTCCCCGCACGACCTCCAAGTCTTTTGCGCTTCGGAGAAGCCCTCGGAATCCCCCGATTCTGGCGCCCGCCCCCCGGAGAACGCTGTCGTCATAATGTCGGGCCCGCAACAGGAGAAGTGCTGCCATATTACGCAGTTTGCCATCCACTATTCGTCGGGCCGCACCCAGGGCGAATGAAGGATCGCTCAACCGCGAATACTGCTGTTTTCTACGGGTCACATGCGCATGTTCATCCACCGCAAGCCGCGCTCGATAACGTCCGGTGGGTGTCACAAACACGGTTTCGACCCTGTTCTTGATCAGGAAATCCATCACACCGCCGGTAAGGGACACCCAGCCGACCAGGAGGAGACGCTTAAGACCCGCCGCCGGAAACTCGTCAATGACCTCTTTGCCCTTCACCACTTTGAACACGGCTCCTTCACGCCGTAGAAAGGTCCCTTGTTCTAGCACGTAAAGTGAATCCATCAGCGCAAAAACCTCTGTACCTGAGAAATGGCCAGTTTTAGGTTCTCCAAAGCGGAACCCAGGTTTTCCGCCTTCTCGGCCTTTTGATCCACATCAACAACCTGCTCATCCAAATGCAAAAGAGGATTGGCGTATTCCACCCCGGAGTCAAACGGACAAAGGTCCCCATCATACTGAAGGAGGCGGTGGATGCGCTTACAGCCGAGCGGTTTTCCCCGCAGGCTGCTCAGTCTGTAGTCCACGAGGTGAGGATTGTACTCGGGTCCCGGAGCCAGGAGCCCATGCATCAATGTCTTGGACCGTTTGAGGAATCCGATTGTCTGATACAGGACCTTTTCCTCCCGCATGCCAAGAGGCCTTCCCTCGCGGCATGCCGCAATCTGTTGGCCGAGAGGCGGGCACTTGCGTTCCAGCGCTGCAAGCTCCGGCCAGGCCGCAGCCCAATTTCGCATCCGTGGATGAACAACAACCTTGCCCCTGGCAGCTCCTTCCTCAATTGCCTTGATTGCCGCAGGGCCAATAACGGTAACGGTTTCAAGAAAGGCAAGCTGGTTATCAACTCCCCTTCCCGGACACTGAAGAAACCGAGATCGTTTTCCGGTGAGCCGATGTATACCCAGGGGCAACTTGACCAGGTTTCCAAATCCTTTGCCGGTCAAGGTTTCCTGTTTGGGGAATACCTCGAATCCAAAGGCGCTGACGTCCCCGCGCAACTCGGACACAAACCGGTTCAGAATACGCCTCGCATGTCCCGCCTGAATAGGTGGGTCGAAGAAGAACCAAAAATGGAAACCCTTTCCTCCGCTGAACTCGATGAGCGGGCCAAGCCCTTTTTCCTTACAGACCTCCCGGAGTCTGGTTATCACCCACAGACCTTCTCGCTTGATCTTCTGAAGGTCCCGGGAGGAAAGCTTTCCATGCCGATACCTGGCAACCAGATCCACATCAATAACCGCTGTCTTCACCGTGGAGTCGGAGCAAAGCAGATAGATCCCGTATGTCTTGGCGCCCTTGAGATGGTCTTCCAGATCTTCGGCCGTCATGGGGCGGCGGAACGGCACATAACCCTGCCGTGCCTCACCCTTGTCCGCCCACTGCCGAGCAAAACAGTCCTCGCGACCTGCAAAAAGCTCCAGGTACCTGGAGTATGCAACCTCCTTGGAGCGCCTGGCTTCAAAAGGGGCAAGCGCAACATCCACATCTTCCTCAGCAGGAGGTGTTACCTCGCGGGGCTTTGCCTTGCTGAACGAAAACGAGGCCTTCTCCCCCAATGCAGTCCGTGCCGCCTTCACCACTTCGGCGCTCTCTTGAACCCGGCCCAGGGCCTCAAGAAGTCGTATGCGCGCTTCCCACGCCTCAGCATAATCCGGCTGAACACGGTTGCATTCCTCAAGGATCTCAATAGCCGTATCCATACCGCCGGCGGCCTGGGCCAGCCTCGCCCAAGCAAGCTGTTCCGCCAACTCCAGATTCTTCCATGCTTCACGGGTGGACAAAGCCTGCAGATAGGCGGCAAGATCTTCGCCCCTAATCATCATTTGATTGAGCCGACTCAGCAGGAGCCTTCCGTCAAGATCTCCTTGCGTGGGAGCCTGCCTCTCGTGGTCCCTCTCAGGCCGAGCCATGGTTTTTCTCCTGTGATCTTGCCTGTGAGATTCGTCGCCTCAGCAAGGGGAGCTTGGGGAACCCAGGCCTCTGAACATGAAGCTCCTCTGCCAAGGCATGCGCCTCGTCCAGATTCCCAATGCGAAATGAGCACAGGGCCTGCCAAAAGAGCCCTTCGTGGAATCGATTTCCCCACTTCTCCCTGAAAAACCGGTCCGCCTCTGACGCGCTATGCAGGGCCGATTCATATTCGCCGGCCAAGTAATCGATACGAGCCAGCCGAATCAGGGTGCGGTGCTTGGATCGGCCGTCTCGTTCCAGCGAGCTTAAAAGCACCGCGCGAGCCGAATTAATGCTGCCGAGCGCGCATAGAGCTTCCGCTTCCGTCCATCGGACATAAGGACGTCGGGCCTTTTCAGGGATGCGCTGTATGGCCTCCTCCGCCTTCTTCGCCTCTCCCAGGCCAAGCCAGGTGCGTGCCAGAAGCTCGCAGACAAAGTCCCTGGGCCCGGGAGACTTACACTGAAGCGCAAAGAGAAGTGCATCTTTCGCCTCGGAAAACCGGTTTAGATGGAACTGGATCTTGCCCAAGGCAAAATACTTGTAAACGAGAGAGATGTGCCCGCTCTTTTCGTCCTCAGCCATGCAGCGCTTCAGCGTCGCAAGGGCCTCCTCGCCACGACTCGACTCCAGGAGCGCAGATGCAGCCTGATAGAGGGCCTTGATGTAGTTTTTCCTCTCCTGGTGCCGTCGCTCCTTTTCAGAGTCTCCCAGAAACTCCCAGTTGGATATGGCCTTTAGAAAAAGCGGAAGTGCCTCTGCAGTCTTCCCTTCCAGTTTCCGATAGAGCATTCCTTCACGATAGAAATTGGTCACTCCTTCGGGACGAAGGGCCTGGGCCCTCTCGAAATGAGCGTGGGCCAGAGCTACACGCGCGGCACGCGACTTGCCGGTCAAAAGGATGGTCCGATTCAAGGCCGCATAAAGGGAGTCGTAGGCCGCATAAGCCAAGGAACTGTGGTAACGGAAATTGTCCGGATCTTTTTCCACGCAAACCATGAGTTCGGCAATCGCCTCATCATAACGGCCCATCTGCCCCATAGCAAAGGCTACCCCTGCTCGGACCGGCGCCTCCAATCCATGTGCGCTCAATTCCGGCACCTTCTCCTCAGCCGGATGAAACAGAGCCACAAGCTCTTCCCATTTTTTCTCGGCCTGCAGTTCCTCCATCTCAGCCAGAACCCGCTGAAGCGTACGTCCCGCAGCCTGCTTCCCAACGTGGACCAGATCGCGGGGATCAAGGAACTCATCGCCCTGGCTCGTGGAAACCAAGTGCTCGTTTTTCGCTGTTTCTTTCGTTTTCATCGTTTTCATCCCCCCTCCCCTCCGTTGATGTCCGGGAAACGATTCACATGGATTATAGATGAAGATTGCCAGAACACCGTTCAGCCCATGGCCTCATGTATGATCTTAACGGTGTTCATGGCCGCTTTTTCAAAAAGGCAAGCGAAAAACTTCACCAATGACTCTTGACGAAACGCCCCTTCCTGTTCTGAGCGCTTCAAGCTTGCAGGATCTTCACATAGGAAAAGTAGAGGGAACCCTCAGCAAAGGAGAGGATTCGAAAATCCAGATCAAACACGAAAGACAGTGTGGACGGGCTTGGGGCCGACATGGCGGCCATGATTGGCAGTGAGGTAGCGGGGGCATCCTTCCTGACGTGCGAGACTATATCAGCACCGGAGTTGACCGAAGTGTCTCAATCCCCTCGAAGCGGGGCATCCTTCCTGACTCTATGCCCTGAAAGCGTCAAGGCTTCAAGCACTTGCAAGCGCAATCCGGCAGATGTCGCCAAAATGGGCCTCCCGTTCAGTGCGTACACTTTCAAATGACGGTGCCAAAGGCCATAATCACTCAATATCACATGACATTTCATCCCGGCATTCCCCCGGCGGATCAAAAACCCGCCAATGCAACCCCAACCTGTTGACCTAATTGCATATTCTTCTAGATTGTCGAGGTTTTTCCCTCACGACATCAGCCATCCACCGGAAACAGCCCCGAACAACAAGACTCCTTCCTATTACCGCCTGCAAGAGGGCCTTATAGGCGGTCGAACCGGACAGGTCCAGTCCTTTTCAACCCGCCGGCAACAGTCTCTTGAGCATGGGCCCTCAGTCGCGGGTAAAATCCGTGGGCGAGCGGATTCACGCATCCGTAGAGGCACTCTCCCACTAATCACGATTCCAAGGCCTTTGTGATTGCCGGATCCTTGGCTGCTCGGTCGATGAATTCCTGCAGCTTCTTTTCAAATTTATCCGATGATATCATATCTCTTCGCCATCCAGCATGATTGAGGTCGTTCCTGTATTTGGCCAAGTCGGAAACAAGCCTGGCGCATGATGGATTCTCGGAGAAGAATTCAAGAGCTTTTCCGAACAGCGATGCCTTCTCATCCTCATTACCGAGCGTATCCTTCTTACCTTGTGCTATCAAGGATGCGGCGCCACTGACGGCTCCTCTCACGGTCTCATCAAGGGGATCTTGAGCCATAAGCCCGACCACGGCTGTCACCAGGGTCTCCAGTAGTATCGTGTAGCCCTGCTGAATCAAGCCGTATTCGTGACACCAACGTGCCGCCTGGATCCCATCCGCTATATCAAAGCCTTGGAAGCAACCGAACGCGTCTTCAATTCTGCTGACCAGCGGATCAAAGGCCGCGGAAGCCGTTGAAGGCCGGTACTCATTAAAACTCTGTTTAACCCGCAAGGCTCGGGTTGCGATATCCCGGCCGCGGCATGTTGCGACAGCCTTACAAAAGGCCCTCAGTGACTCCGCCATATCCCGGACCGAGGCGGCCGTCTCATCCCGGCCTTTGGTGGCCGAGAGTATTGGTGTCACCCCTCTTCTCGCCAGATCCGCCGCATGATGCGCGTCTCCGGATACTACAAAGCGGTCCACTGCCGCTGTCCAGTCCATCAAGACATCAAATGCGGTCAGGTCAAGTATCGGGACAAAGCGATCTTTTTCGGGCATGCTTTTTATCTGCCTTGGCTCACCCAGCGCCTCCAGTGCGCCATAGTAGATGCCGGCCACATTGATCTTCTTGACAGCCTTGCCATAATTCAGGGCCACCACCGCGAGCATCGGCAGCGAACGAAAACCGTGGGTAATGTCGAAGACCACATCCCCCCGGTCGGGGACGCAACGCTCGATGTGCTGAAACATAGTCCAGATCTCAGGCACGTCTTTCCCGTCCGGTATGGGTACCGCCTTCACCTCGCAGGCAAGATCAAGGGCTGCGAGGCATCCCTCAAGGCCTTTACACGCCAAGGCCTGCTTTGTCTCGGGGTCAAGATGCCCATCATCCACCCAATTCGTTTCCCGGGCCAGATCCGTCGTGAAGATGATGATCCGGTCATCCTTGCCCCAGCCTTGGCAGGCAAAACGTATGGTTGCCTCCTGCACAAAGCGGATCGGCTCGGTCGCGGCTTCCTTAGTGCCTAAGTAGTACCTGCAGGGCGTATAGTTGGTTGTCCCCAACACGGACATGTAGGTTCGTGACATCCCTATTATCCTCCGTATCGCCTGAAGCGCCTGTGCCTAAAAGTGTGAAACAGTTGGACGGAGCCGTTTTCCAGAACGGTTTCCTCGGCCATACGTTCGGTGGTGGCGTAGACAGGAACCAGATTTTGCTCCATGGCAAATCGCACCATAAGATAACACGCCCCGAAGTCTCCCTGAATCAGGACAAAATCTCCCGGAGCGGCCCGTTGTTGGAGCCAGGCTCGAAAAGGGGCCAGAAAAGAGGAGAGCCCATCGAGGTCCGGCGGGACATGACCCCACAGATCCCCGAGATCTTCAGGAAGGCTCTCCACACGTTGAATCCCGAGAGACCTGCGTGCGTCCGCTTCCTGGATTTCGGTAAAACGATGATTCAGAAGCAAGAAGAGCCTGGGAGTCTCTACAGCGCCTGCATTGGGCAGACGCGGCCCACATGGCTCCGTTTCCCTGCTTGAGCCCATATCATTCAATGTCAATGCCCACTTCTTCGCACAAGGCTTTCAAACTTTTGGCCCAATGCTTCCCAGCGACAAGGGCCTTATCAAAGGACCTCTTCTTGGGCAGCCTTCTTGCAGATTCCAGTAGCTCCAGACAGCACGCCTTTTGGAGTTCCCGGTCTGCTTCGTTGTTAATCTTCTCGATGTGGGAGTTTATTTCCCCCGGGATGTATACGGCCCTCGCAGTCACGTTCTCCTTGAAGTGCTGCAACTTGCGGGCCCGCTCTTCTCCGGGGTCTGCCTTTGGAAGTGGGGCGGGAATTGCCTGCTCTGCAGCGTCAGCGCCGGCTCGGCCGCGTCTTAAACCACTGGGGATACCCACAACCGGCAAGGAGTTTCTAAAGACCTCTTTGTCCAAAGCAGTCACCTTCACCCACCCCAAGGGCAACGAAGGGGCGCCGTTATTCAAGGCAAGGCGGCGGGTCTTGGGGAAAACCGAGGATCCTCTCTTTCCCAGGCGCTCTTGTCTTCTCGCTTCCCTAATCGATTGCGGATCCATCCAGTTGCCGGTCATGCCTCGCCAGCCGCCGCCCCATGCCAGCCGAAGGACCAAAGAAGAGGAAGCCTCTAAGGCCCCTCCTATCTGTTTGATGAGGTCGGTGTAAAATCCGCTGACTCCCGCAGTAGTCCTGCCGTAAGGCAAGAAGAAGTCGCGTTCTGATTTTGCAAACTCCAGGCTGTGCTGATTCACGGCCTTTGCAATGGCCTCAAAAGACGCCAGGTCGTTGCAGCGGACCAATGAAAACACTGAATGAACCACCTCGTCGTTCAAAAGGCCGCTCAACTCCACACGGGCAACCAGGGTAGCGCCGGGACCCAGGGCTTCGACGTGGTTCCCTTTGGCTTGATTGAAGTCATCCATGGTTGGGTTTCCTTTTCCAAAGCTCTTCCAGCCGGGCGTATCCGAACTTCTGAGATTGAATATTTTCACCTCTTCCGCACGGAGGGATCCATCTCCTTCAAGACCATGTGTGTCGCCCACCTGAAGGGGACGTATGAACTGGTGGTAGGAATCCTTCCCCCCCAGTTCGTTGACAGCTTTCTTGAAGGAATCCCACCGACCGTTCTTGGAAACAGACGGGTGCTTTCCTTTGAAACCCACGGACCAGAGGGCCTTGTTCAATGCCCCTTTGAGTGTGCTCCCGGGGAGGTAGGGGCGTCCCCATGCATCCTTGATGAACCGCCGAAACCGGGGTGGAATCCTGCCCGGGCATTGCAACTCATAGGCGGGCGGAACATTGCGCGCGTAGCGGGCAAGAAAACGGGCCAAATCAAATTCTCCCGTTCCTCTCTCGCTCAGCGCGCCTTGGGTCTCACCGGCAGCCTGAATCACCGCATCCGGATCATAGACCTTAATCCGGTTCCCCTCAGCAACATAGTCCACCCCTTTAACCAATTCCTCGCCGTCGCCCACGTGCAGCGGGGTCAGAAGACGGATTTCCCACGTCTGGATTTCATGCCTCATGTGTCTTCTCCTTCAACCAGGCGGGTTGCCTGCACGGGACGCTGACTGCCCGTAGGTCTCTCATTACCGGGTGCCGAAGGCCCAGCTCTGCAGACTCTTTCGCGTCAAACATCTCCAGAACTCTCCCTTTTGGACGGTTTGCAAACCATGACCCTTCGGTAAAGGCCTTGACCGGTGGCCTACCCAAAGTGAGCCCGGAGATCCAACCGGCGCGTGTACTCAACCCGTAAGCCCCTGTACGCAAGGCATCAATATCATCTCCGCTACCCGGATTAAACAGGGATAGCGTCAGCCACCCTTCCGCCTCGGAAAGGCCGAGCCGGGGGAAGTCTCCTTCCTCCACCACATGGAAGTGGCCCATGCCGCAGTTTCGGTCAGCACCGATGCCCGTATCCCCAAGGTAGTCGAAGACCGCACGAATGGCTGGATACCGCTCCTCGTCCGCTTCCACCAGGCACCATAATCCGGCGTCAGGTGAAAAGACCAGACGCTCGAACCAGAATAGTCCGCCCTCGCGGGGTGCACTCAACCGGTCCACGCTCACGCGCTGTTGTTCGCCCATGGCCCATGGGGGACGGGCCCCGGCTTCCGCCGCCAAACCAGCCTCCTCCTTGGGCACCCCACCGATATGAGATGTGAAGGCTTCCACGTCCACCGCCTTCAAAGTCCGACCGTCCAGGACCTTTTTGAACAGGTCCTGCGAAAGCCACCGAATCTTTTTCAATCTTTTCCGTTCCCTCGGATCCTCCTCGGTCCAGTACCACCAAGCTGGGGCCGGAAAAAGAAATGTGTCTTCCACAAACGGGAAGGCAGTGCTCACGCGAAAAGGTGGATCCAGAAAGAACTCGGGTTCTGTGCCGGCAAAAAGTTGATCCCATGCCACACAGAGTGCTGCGGAAAGAGTGTCCGAGGCCACTGTCTCTTCCGCAGCGCCCGGCTCACCGGAGCCCCTGGACTCAACGTGGAGCCCGCCGGAAAACCTCAGTCGGAAAAAACGCATGGCATTCATTGACCCTCCTGATCTTCCTCTTCGTCTCGTTTGAGGGAAACCGGAATCCGGACATCCTTCACCTCGCTTGCCGGCCGGCCGTACACATAGTCCTCTGCAGTCTTGCGGGACACCGATGAGACGCATAGATCGACTCGGCCATACCCGCGGCTCCCGTGTCCGCCCAGATAGTCGTCCTGAAGGAGTTCCATCCCCTCAAAGAGGAGCTGCAAGTACTCGGCGGCATCGTCGGTGTCGTATAAGGTCAGGACCATTTCAAAGATGAAGTCAGCGCCGGCCGGAACCCGCTCGATATCTCGCAAATTGGCCGTGGACGTAATCCGGTCAATAGCCACCTCTGTCTTCACCTCGGTATAAGGCATGACCGCATTCCTGGCTTCCAGAAGTCTTTGCGCGCTATTCTTTTCCAGTTTCGCGTCGCGAACCACCAGGCGCTGAGGAATGGGGACAACAAGATCTTTCTGCTTATCCACTGCCACGCCGAATAGCCTTGCGCACCCGGACTCCGGAGACGAGGCAGGGCCTGCGGATATACCGTCTTTTTGGATCCGGGTAAAATCCTCGCCTTCGATATCTGCGATCTTGTGAAAGAATTTTGGCTTTTCAGTGTTCTTCATTTTGATCTCGATGCTCATTTCGTCATGAGCGCGCTCCATGAGGCTGCGAATTTTACCCCGAAGCGACGAACCGGGGATATAAGGTTCATTCGTAAACGGATCGCGCACCACCGGGTCAATGCCCCCGATGGCCATCTCTGTCGAACTTCCGCCGATATGCAGTCCGGTCATAGCGCGGATGTTTCCGCTGACAAACACCTTCTCCCGGAATTGCGGGATCCTTACGGCTTCCATATCTTCGCCCCCTTTCAGTTGTCTTTTTCCTTTGAATGGAACTTGTGGTAAGCAAGCACAGCCTCGAAAAAACCGGTGAAGCGTTGAAAACGCTCCGGCTTTTCGCTGACCAGGTCAATGGCCTTCATGAGCACGTCTTTCAGTGTATTCATATTCCCCTTTTTGTCCTTTGACCGTGCAACAGCGTAGGCCAGTTTCGGTTTAAGGAAAACAAGACGCTCCGTCCTGGTCTCCTCGTTCGGGTCCATCTCGATCTTTTTCACGGTTCCGTATATGTTTCGGATTTGTGAACTGGATATGCCGCTACAGGCTCTGGCAAGATCTTCTGCATTCTTCACGGCTGCCGACGGATCCATCCCATCAAGTATGCTCTTGAGGTGCCCCTCCGGCCTTTCATACCATGGCGGCCCGCTGCTACCTGATCCGCTCCCCGAACGATTCGGGTTCCCTCGTCTCTCTTTTGCCTGGTGCTGCGTCATGATTTTCCTCCTTCATTTCTGTGGAGATATTCGGCCCATCGAAGCGCCGCGCCCATCCACACGAAGACCGGCAGGGTGCCGGCCGGCTCCGCTATGTTGTCGAACCGGTTGCAGAACAAGGCCGCGGCCCAGGATGTCAACTCATCCTCATCACGACTCCCTGAAAATCGGCGTCGAAGCTGGTATGCCGTCTTCCATCGCCATGATTCATAGGTGATCCGCTGCCATGCCGACCCCAAAGGTATCCCTTCCCTTCGGTGAATCGTACGGGCCAGGGCCTCATTGCCTCTGTGCATGACTCTGAGAAAAGAGAACAATCCCATATTCTTCTTGCTTTCATCTTCCAACATCTCCTTAAACCGTCTGATCTTGGCAAAGTCCTTCCAGGGAACGGATGTACCCATGAATGCGAACCCATCCTTCAGAGTTTCCGGAGCAGGACCCAGGAAAGCCTCCCAATGTTTTCGCACTTCTTTGCCTTTTTCTTCCTCTAAACCTGCCACTTTAGCCCCCCGATAGATGGGATATTTCCCTCGTTGCAGTGTCATGCCTCCTGAGATGGAAAGGTCGGGGTTACCACAACAGTGTCCTCTGAAGTCTTCCCGGATTCGCTGAGCAAGATCGGGAAGCTGGTGCCAGGACCCGATGATGAATAGGTCATCTCCTCCGGCATATATTACCTGGCACTTATTGAATTCCGGCTTTTCGAGAAGTGCAGGTATTCGCGCAGAAAAAAATCTATCCATCTGCCTGGAGAGGGTGGCCATGCGAGAAATGGAGGCCATGGGTTCCCTTACTGGATCCCCGGACTGAGCGTCCAAAACGACCTCACCCCAGCCGTTGTTTTCTCTCCGTCTAAAGTGGAGCCCGCGTGAAAAGATCTCACCCAGGCAGTCCACATCCATCCGAAGGATCCCCAAACGCTTAATCCCTCTGGATTCATTAGCGTAGTCGTCGAAGTTCCAGGGGTCTCCCTGCTCATGCCGCATTCGAAAGGCTTCCCATCTAGCCACTGAAAGGGAACTGAGGGCGCACGAGAAGCTCGGGAGACCTTTATTTAAGCAGTCCCCCTGCTCGTTCACGAGAATGCAGTGGGCTTCGACGCCCTGGATATCCTTGTGACAGACCTCTTGGTAGTCCTTATCATTCAAGAAGTAAACCTGAGCGCCCCCATGCAGCTCCAACAGCGGCCGGCAATCCAGTCGGCCCGCCAGCCTGTCACCTCCTTTCCACACTGCAAGCACGGCCTTGATGCCGGTGATCTGCCTGCCGATTGCCTCCATGGTCTCACAAGCATCGCATCGGACCTCCCTGCCGGGAGCACCCGAATGGAGTCCTGTCCTCGCGCCGCACACGCCACAGCTTTTTGTGGGATCGA
This sequence comes from uncultured Desulfobacterales bacterium, assembly GCA_964413125.1. Classification (GTDB taxonomy): domain Bacteria; phylum Desulfobacterota; class DSM-4660; order Desulfatiglandales; family HGW-15; genus JAIPEI01. The sequence continues at coordinate 21,598 of CAYPSZ010000256.1, read as the reverse complement.
AGTCCCTACGGGGTTCGAAAAAAGCACCGGTCAACTGTTCTCTGAATCGACTGACGCGATCCTGTTCCAGGGTCCGTGCCGCCTCCTTCCAAGCGCCGTGGATTGCACCTCCTGCGAACATGGCCCCGGACACAGGCGCCGAGCCCAGTCCCAGGAAAACATCCCCATCGAATTCTTTCAGAAGCCATTGATTGATCTCCGGTCTGATTTCTTTGAAAAGGACATCCTTGAAATGCGCCGGAATCAAAACGTAGAACTTGCCGCCGGAATTATAAAGAATGCCGTTCCGGAGAAGCCCGAGCTTCCTGAGGATCTGCTCTCCCAAAAGCCGGCATAAGAGATGAACGTACAAGGATCGGCCGCGGAGTCCTTTGGCCGCACCTTTGTTGGTGAGGTTGTAGATGAATTTCTGCACACCGGTAAAATCCCCGCAGACCAGGAGCCATTTGAAGTCGCCTCTGGAGTCGATGGAAGATCCGGGATGTGCCTTATGGTGCAGGTAGAGGCACTGAGCGATAGCCGCGGTGGTGCGCAGGTGATCAAAAAGACTGATGTCGGGATGTCGCACGTTCGTGGCTGATGGAACACTCCCGGTATACCTTTCGAGGAGGGTCTCCAACGTGATGAGGAGATCCTCTATTGACAGGTCATGTCTCCATTTGGCAACAGCATCGAGTTCTGTCAGAAGGCCCTTACCCAAGGTCGTATACTCTTCCGTCAAGTCCTGGTGGGTTATCAGGTGGCTCCAGTTTTTCGGTTCAACCGCACCTCCGGCGTTATCCATGACATGAAGTAGTTCACCTTGGTTGTCCGCACATAATAGTCCGTGATCATCCCCGCTAAACCACTCTGTTCGTTCCAGACGATATCTGTGCCGGCAAGCCGGAGCATGGTTCCGTGCAAGGTAAACCCGCTCGATGACGGGCTCTAGAAGGGTCCTCCGAAAGCTCTTTCGGCTGTCGTAGGTCCCCTCTTCCCTCTCGCTGGAGGAAAGTTGATCCGCCGTCTTGATGACACGGGCCTCCGTTGCCGCCGGGTCACTCAGGTGATGGGCCGCGCACCAGGTCTTCCATTCATCCGGCAGAGCGCCCAGTATTGAGAAGCGCTTTTCCAGCCACTGACAGAACCGCATGGTGTATGCGCTGTGAATATGCGTTTCATGCATGCCCACGCGACCCCGAGGGCAGCACGCCATACAGTCCGAGTCATCTCTGACGTCCCTGAATTCTTCCACGTGCCCTCGCTCAAACAGCTTTCCGACATCGTGCAGTAGGCCCGAGAGCACTGCTTGCTCAAGCTTTTCTTCACTCATGAATGACTCCTCTATTACTGTTGGAGATGCCTTGAATCCTTTAGACCCGGGAATCCCGGTCAACCACCTCGATTTGCCCGAGTCCCATGGTCGCGCCCTTTCCAACGTGAACCAGCCCGGCTGCTCGAAACCACTCCATAATCTCGGGAGAAATATTCTGCAGCGTTGCCTGCCCAACTATCCCGCCCATGGGGACTTTTTTCCTCTGACGGTTGGAGTATCGGCTTAACTCACGCCAGGCCATGGTTGACTCGGCAACTTCAATTTCACCGAATATGCTCTGGAGATCGTTCCATATCGCCTTTCCTATTGGTTCTCCTCCGTTGTACAAACAGTTCAAGGCCTCAAGTCTGCGAACGAGACTCCCCAGTACGAACGGCCAATGGAGCCGGCCTTGATAGACGCCTTTTCTGCGGAGCCTCAAAGGGGTTCGGATCTTAATGCGAAGCAAGGTGTCCCCGTCGGTGTCTTTTCCTAGAAAGTCCTTCAAATTGTTCGCATCGGCACCATAGAAAGCCTCATCCGCATTTAGAGCCAGGGACCGGGACATTCCGTTGGGACTTTTTTTCTCCAGAGCATGAATGCGATAGGGGTTCCTGGAATGGCCCAATCCCGCGGCCTGTCCTTCAGCCATGGCCTTTACCAGTATAGGCAGGAACCTCATGCAATCCCCCACGAGGGTGAAACGGCATGTGAACACTCCTTCCGGCCCTGTGGGCCCGGGAGAAATCACATAGCCTTTGGGACTGTCGGAAAGGCCGGGCAGTTCGCTTTTCCTCTCCACAAGGTTGAAATAGGGACAACCGTCCCTGACGGCGCATTTGCCACAACTCCCGGCTCTTGGAAAAAGGCACACCAAGCGCCGTACCTGCCAGCCCAGCACCCCTCTCAAGGCGGAGCCAAGAAAACGCGGGAGCAATTCCGGTTTCTCGACCTCGGCAGTCATGTCCACAACCAGAATCTTCAAAGCCCCGAAGAGGTAAGACGGAGCCAGGTGTCCGGGTGTTTTTCGCACTGTGCTCATTGTCACTCCCCTATTAATTGCCACTTCAGGCTTATCACTTTGGGGCCCTTGTCCATCTTTTTCTTACGACTCTGACAGCTTGGTTTTCAAAAAGCTCCTTGCTTTTTTTCTGATTAGCAGCAATGCCTTCGAGGGGTTTTACCGCACAACTACGCCGGGAGCCCGCTTTCTTCACCTATACGAAAACGGAAAGAGCTCCTCGCTATGTTTCATCACACGGAAAACCAGTTTGTCCATGGGTGAATCACTCAGTACAGGGGCGAAGTGTGTCGGGTTTAACTGTTGGGCCGCTCCTTGTATTTTACGAAACGCCTGCGTCCGAAAGGGCTGATCGGCCATTGGATCAATGTTTTGTAGCCTCGATAAAGGAAGGAGAGCCATTACATTTACGGCAATGCCGTTCATGGAAGACAGGCAACACCGCACGCTCTCCTTCCATAACGCCGTGGCTTGATCCTCTCTACCCAGCTGCAGTGCCACTCGGCCGAGGTTGAAGAGATACAGCGCCCGGGGATGCTTCACGTCTTTAGGATCATGGAAGACGTCGTCTCCCAGGGCGTCCAGAAAGTTCTCCCGCACATACCCGGACCCTGCCTCCGCCAGAAAACGGGCAACGAGCGCCTTCTTCCAAAGGTCGCTGGTCCCTGACACTTTCATGGGAATATCGTCCAGGGATGCCGCCTCCACGTAAGAGAGAAGTTCCTTTTCCGCCATGGCTTTGTCTCCGGCATCCAGATATGCATAGGTCAGATAGTTTCTCTGCCTGAGGCAATCCGCCTTGTGCTCAGGCACGCTCTTGCCTCCAAAAGCTTCCACAGCGAGCCGTGCGTATCGTTTCGTCTGTGGCAGGTAAGTCGCACCGCAAAAGGCAAAGTGCTGTGCCAGCGTGCCATAAAGTGCACCCAAACACGGAAGCGCACTGCAGCCGGTCCTTTGGAGGGCTGCGAACCTCTCTTCCACCATACCGAGAGCGGCCTTCAGCCCCGCAGGAAAACAAGGCGTGAAGTCGTACCTGGTATGAAGCGCAAGAAGACGGTGGTTCCAGAAAGTAGCGGCAGCTTCCGGATCGGCCGCGCCCGCACCGTTTGCAAGCATGGCCTCCGCCTTTCTTACATGCACGAGTGAATCATTCGGCCGCCCTCTCCGGTTTGCAAGCACCATACGCCATGTATGAGCCCTCAACATAGCCATGGGTGAGGTTACGGCGGCCCTTTCTTCCATTTGCGGCCCAATAAGTGCTGACAGTGCCTCTGCAGCACCCAGCATACCATCACGAATCAATTGTTTCAGTCTCGTGGCCCAGGCAGCGAGGTGTTCAGGCGAGCACACAATAGATGCAGCCGTCTCCTCGCCTCTCCTTTCCGATGCAAGCCATTCAATCCATTCGGTGGGGACATACCGGCAATTGGCCAAGAACCGCTCCGGGCTTTGAGCCATGGAAGAAAACAGCATAAGATCGCCGGCCCGCCCGGGACTGTAAAGCTCGGCAACCATTTGCGCCTCTTCCAGCAGTTGCACAGGGAAGGCCTCAATCCCTTCAAGGGCTGCAGGGGGATTGTTGGCTGCCGGGTACAGGAACAACCGGAAACCGGCCAAGCGTCCCATATTCATCTTGGTTTCGATACTCCCAACGGCTCGAACCACTCCCTTTTCATCCACCTCGCCGGTGGCGATGGTCTTTCGGTGAGGAGGATCGCCTGCAATAAGCCCCATAAACACAAGGCCAACTGAAAGGCCTACGGACGGCCCGCGGCACTGGAGGGTTCTATTGGGAGTGACCAGGGGATAACAGTAGAGCCCGGCTCCTGCTTCAGTTAATCGGAGACGCGAGAGCGCTGCCCGGCCTGCATTCCTTATGCCTTTCAGGGCCTCTGAATCCATTACGTATGGAACCCATGCGGGCCACTCGACATCCATACCCCCACCGTACAACAAGCCGCAAATCATGTAGCGTACCCGGGCCTCGCCCAGGATCATGGGCACAGGAGCGGGTCGCCATTCGGCTGCAAAAAGTTCCTTGAAAGAGAGCTGAGGAAAAAGGGAACGGATGTCCGGAAGCTTCTCAAAGGCAGAGGCCCACCAGTAAGGCGCGTTCTTGCGGTTCACGAGAAAATTGGTGAAAAGGGCTAGCTGTATGAAGAGCTTTGTCCAGGGTAACTCATCCAAGCTTCGGCATAGCCGATAAAGGCTCCGGGCAAAATCATCGGGTTCCTCGCCAAGACAGAGCTTACGGGTGGGGTTTGAAAGCATGCTGCAGAGGTGTTCGAGGTGCCCTCGTTCCGCAAGGAATGCCAGATGATTGATGTCTACCTCACTCATCCTCTTCTCCGGCGCCAAAGATGACCGCAAGTGCAAGGCGGGCCGAACCGCGCTCCCTGACCGGAAATCGAGCAAAAAAGAAACCGGATTCAGCCTCCCAGTCCGCTGTTTCAGGCTCGATCACGTCACCATCGGGGAGTTCCAGAAAGATAATCAACTCGCTTTCAAGCCCCGTATCCGGCAGGTCGTTCACCACTCCGCTCAGCTCCAGCCCTCCTGGAAGAGAGGTTTCCTGCATGACTTCGCACGTGGTCAAATCAACCTCACCCACCCGGCCCTCGAACATGGTGATCACCGGCACCGGCCACTGCACATGGTCTCCTTTGGTTGCGGCAAGGGGCAGGGCATCGTCAGGCAACCGAACCAAAGCTGCTGCTCGCTCTATTGTCTGCGGAAGCTTTCGCCATTTGGAACCGGGAAACCGAATCAACACTGCCTTCCGTATGTCTTCAGGCACGGGTTGTAACGGTTCGGTGCGTGCTCGGGCGAGCTCCAGTATCTCGTCCACGGCCCTGGATGCAAATGTATAGGCGATCTCCACTTCAAGCTTGCGAAAACTCAGACGCGGATCCGATGGGTCAAGTGGACGAGGACGCATCGCCCATGGAGGATAAGCCGATGAATCAACGGCCATGGTCCGGATGGCTTTCACTATTCCCTGGTCCAGCCGGCTCAGAACAGGCCCCAGGCCGCAGGCCCTGAGGGTATAGGTATTCCATGGCTCAACAAAGATATCTCCGAATGGATTACTATCAAAAGGTAGAACAAGATCTCCGGGCCCGGCCATGGTTAAGTCCATATAGGTCTGGGCCACAAGGACTTCGTCCGAAACCGCGCCTAAAACCTCAAGAATTACCACCAGAGGCGGGCTGTAATGGAACGAACCGCGCCAAACGCCCTCTGTGGAGGCAATCCTTAGCTGGCCGGGGCCCGCGCGTTCCAAGTCAGGCTTTGTGGATCTGTGAAGGATATCTTTCAAGCGTTGAGCAAGATCAGACCATGCCTTGTCAGAAACAGGCGAGTCGGTTCCGCAATAGGGGCAGATTTTCCGGTGCATATCAAGCTTTTCCTGTTTTTCCGCAACCGTCACCTCACCAGTTGGTGGGCACAAGCGGCTTCGTTTTGCAAAGAACAAACCTTTTCTACGACTATACATGCTTATGGTCTCCCGGCGGGGCGGTTCAGTATTAGCTACCAGTCCCTGTCCTCTATTACGGCTCTCGAAGGTTGCTTTTCAACACGCCGAGCAATTCTTCTCGGAAAATGGAGAACGCTTCCTCATCCAGATCCTCGGGTGATACCCATGGAAGATCTCGAAGGAAGAACCGGATGGTCTCCAAGGCCTGGTCCAGGGCATACTTACTGCCTGAGGCGGAACGGTAGCCCACCCGCCTTGCTATTGCCTCCAGTCCAAGTCCTTCACCCTCGGAAAGATAAAAACACTCCCCTTGCCGTTGTGTGAGCATGGAGCCACACTGTTGTGCCCATTGCTTAACGCGATCAGGGTCAAAAATCATTCGTGGAGAGATCCCGAGATTTGAAATATCCTCCAGCCGAATGGTTTCGCCCGGGCGCCTTAAATCCACATGAATTGCGATCCAACTGATCAGATCCCAAACCGGAACGCATATCCGGCTGTCATTCCACAAAAATGAAATGCCGCACCAGAAATGTTCAGCAAGCAAAAGAATTGCCCTTCGACTTCCCACGGCCTCTTGTCTAATCTCGGGCGCGGTCTCAGATGGTAAGGCTATGGCCTGAAGGTCATCATTGGTCAACGGTCCTGCGATTACGCTCTTCTGACCGAATCCATAAAAAATACCTTTTCCGGCTCTCGACGGATAAGATGTGGTCCGCCCCTCCGACCGGAGCACGTCACCTGCACGCTTATAGAGGTATCTGAGAGGATCCCTGCGTGGGGAGCGAAGGCGAGCCCGCCAGTCATTAACAACGGCTGTCTTTAGGAGAGCGGCACACTGTGTCCCCGGTGCACGCATTATAGCCCGTACAAGTTCCAGTCGCTCGACCAGAAATAGTGATATCTCGGCGCAGCACTCATCGAGCAATTCGTCTTGTGACATATTCCTGCGGTCCGCAACCTCGAGGCAAGGCGGCAAAAGACCCCCTTGACTCATTTCGTACAGAACGGACACGGCAACTTTTCTTATAAGGTGCGTCCCATCCCTTGTGCCGAGCCATTGCCGTACGTCATCAAACATGGGTGACCTCGCGGGAAACGGTATTTCACGACCGCTCCTTTTAAGCGGCAAAGGACCTATCAGACCCTTTCCTTAATGCACTCATCGGGCACCTTTCCCCGAAAGTGGAGACGACCGGCAATTGATGGGGGAACAGGCAATCGGGCTGATTCGATCAAATGTGAATCCCTATCCAGTAGATGACCGGTATGGGTAAGACGACATCCCTTACGGATGAAGCGCCGGTTCTGTTCATCCAGAGGCGAGCGTGAGGTGCAGGGGCATGCAACAGCCCCTATTCCATCGGGCAGAATGTCAAGACAATAAACAGGATGGGTCTTTCCAGGAGATGTGGTTGCAGGAAAACGGCCCCCGGTCAGTTTCCCCAGGGCCTTATCCGATGCACCGGCAAAAAACATGCCAGGCTTCCAGTGCTGCACCGGTAAGCATTTGAGATGGGGTAGAAGGCCCGCAATATCACCCTTCACAACCTCACCGATGGACCAGAAGGCCTTTCCGCTTGAAGCTCGGCTGGAGTCCGGGTTTACCATGAGAAGCTCGGAGGATGGTTGCTTATCCGTTTGGAACTGGAGCCAAAACCGCCTACGGAGGCTTGCATACCGCCTATTTCAAGTTTCAATGGATCAATCTTGCTATCGGCTCTGATTTCGTAGGAAGATGGTATCCATTACTAAATTATTGCGCAAAAATCAACCCCCAAACGCACTACTGCACGTCACTTCCATATGAGTTCCAATGTCTCATAATATTTACCTGGTCTTAATCGAGGTTAGTTTTGAGGCAAACATCTATTCAGCCCGTTTTTCCCAACGACCCACCTGTGTTGCCTCTTAACCTCTGTCATAGCCGTTACGTTCTTGAACAAACATAATACTGAAATCACGACTTGTTTTCAACAGATGCTGGCTTATTTCAAAAGATTGCCTCACACCCGCCCCCCGAGTCGAGCTGAATTCTCCAGAGATGGTTCTTATAAATCGAGATATATAAAGGGCGTCCCCAAGTCATACGCTCTTGCCGTCCAACCGACCTTGTGATAAGTAATGCTTTCTCTGTCCGTCAGTGAACATATGGGGAGGACAAACGCCATGTACAACCTCCATACAACTGTCGTCATGACTAAAGGTTACCGAGGCGTTCGCGGCGTAATTACGGAACGGCCGGAATCAATGTTTGAATTCTATGTCATTCACCTGGAAAACGGGATACGGATTGTTGCCGGCCCTTCGGCTTTTGAGGCGGAGTCCGAGCAAAACTGATTCTTGGGTGGGTTGGCGGGCTACACCCTCGACCGCTGCGATCTCACTCAATTCCGGCTGTTGGAAACGGAAACACGGGACCTGCAAGGAGAGCTTTATGGAACCCAAGATATGTCACTATACCGATGTCCCGGCCATGATCTTCGGAGATGAGGCTCCCGGCGTCAACATACGCTGGCTCATAGACGAGGAAAACGATGGGGCGCCTCACTATGCCCTCCGGCTTATCGAAGTGGCCCCGAGCGGGCACACCCCTTTTCACGCCCACCCCTTCGAGCATGAGAACTTCGTTATATCGGGGAACGGTCGTCTTCGCATTGAGGAGGAGCAATACGAGGTGGGGCCGGGAAGCGTTATGTTCGTGCCGGCCGACATGAATCATAATTTCGAGAATACGGGGCAGGAACCTTTTTGCTTTCTCTGCGGCATTCCAGTGACACGCCTGATACCCGGGAACCGCTAGAATCGACCGCGGGGAGAAAACGCTTGACGTTACCGATTCTATCTGCTTTATACTCACGCCTGTTTTTCCGAGAGCGGGAGGATGCCGCTTCCCTGCCCGAAATTCGCCACCGGCCTTTTGGAACGTGTTATGCCGCACAGCAACGGGTCTGATGACACGTATTCGTGGTTGGCGCTCCATCTGACGCCTGGTTTGGGCAGTCGCTCAATCCAGAGGCTGGTTGATCGACTCGGAAGTCCGAGACGGGTCTTGGACGCCGGCCTGAATGAGTTGAGGGCTGCAGGCGGATTACGTGAAGAGGTTGCACGGCTGATTTGCCGGAAGGCATACCAGTGCGATCCGGAAAAGGAACTGAGGGAGGTGGAAAGGCTCGGCGCCCGAATCGTAACTTTTCGTGACCCCTCATATCCCAGAATCCTTCGGCAGATCCCCGATCCTCCCATGGCAATTTACCTCAGGGGCCGCGATATACCCCCGGCAGTGGACATGGTCGGCATAGTCGGTTCACGCACACCGACGCCTTATGGAGTTAAGACGGCTCGAAAACTGGCCTCGGATCTGGCCTCCGTGCGGATAGGAGTGGTAAGCGGCATGGCCAGGGGTATAGATGCCGCGGCCCACTGGGGGGCATTGGAATCCAAAGGTTTCACCGTGGCAGTGCTGGGAACAGGCGTGGATAGGATTTATCCCCGGTCCAACAAAGAGCTCTTTTATCGTATTCTGGAGCAGGGCGCTGCAGTAAGCGAGTTTCCCTTGGGGACCCCGCCTGAGGCACGTAACTTTCCGAAACGTAATCGCGTTGTCTCAGGACTCAGCCGAGGTGTGGTTATCGTAGAAGCGGCACAAAAAAGCGGATCCCTAATCACCGCGTCCATGGCCCTGGATCAGGGGCGTGAGGTCTTTGCAGTTCCGGGGAGTATTCGCTCACAAAGAAGCGTAGGCTGCCACTTTCTCCTTAAACAAGGGGCTGCCCTGGCTGAATCTGCCGATGATGTACTTGAAGTCCTGGGGCTCTCGCCTCATTACCGGAAGAGCCCCCGGGCCCGGAACGACGACAGGGGCCCGGGAAAAACCATGGCGCCGGAAGAGGCGAGCATTTATGAAATTCTTGGTGATGAGCCTCTTCACATAGACGAAATAGTCGCAAACTCGGGTATGAGTGTGGGTAGCGTACTCGGAGTCTTGACCAAAATGGAATTAACCGGCCTCATCGAGCAGCTTCCGGGTAAGATGTTCGTCCGTTTCTAGGTTTCTGCTTGGGGAGATAGTAGACTGGACTATGGCTGGACAACAAAGAACAACAGGAAAAACAAGGAAAGATCAACGGCCCGGAAACAAGGCGGGAAAACAACTTGTTATCGTGGAATCCCCTGCCAAGGCCCGTACCATCAACCGTTATCTGGGTCCTGAGTACATGGTGATGGCCTCTGTGGGACACGTCCGTGATCTTCCGAGCAAGAATCCTAAGGGTGTCAGAAACCCTGTTCCCGGCGTAGACCTGGAAAACGACTTCAAACCCACCTACACAACAATCCGAGGCAAGAAGAAGACGGTGGACGAGCTGAGAAAGGCCGCTTCAAACGTCCAAGGCATATGGCTGGCCACGGACCTTGACCGCGAGGGTGAGGCCATAGCCTGGCACCTGGCCGAGGCCCTCGGCACCCCCGTGGAAGACGCCCATCGCGTTGTTTTCAATGCCATCACGGAGAAGGAAATACAAAAGGCATTCGATCACCCCCGCAAGATCGACATCAACAAAGTCAACGCACAGCAAGCAAGACGCATATTGGACCGGATTGTGGGCTATCAGGTATCACCGCTTCTATGGAAAAAGGTGGCAGGCGGACTGAGCGCCGGGAGAGTCCAATCAGTAGCGGTTCGGCTCGTGGTTGAGCGTGAAAGGGAGATTGCGGCTTTCATCCCGGAGGAGTACTGGAGAGTGTCGGCCTGCTTCACGGTTCAGACCGAAATCGCAGATATGCTGAAGAATGACTGGGAAGCCTGGCTTGGAAAGCAGCAGCCTGAAAAGGGTTCCCGGCGCTCCAACGGACGGACTGTAAAGGAAAAGAACGCCTGGCTCTCGGAGCACGAGTCGTTCTACGCGGAACTCATTGAAGTGGCAGGCAACAAGTTCGAGGCCGGAGACGTGGAGTCTGTGGAATCGGCGCTCAAACTTCTGGGATATCAGGTCCTGGAGCGAAGAGACATTGAAGTACCCGATGCCAAGGGCCCGGCAAAACATCAGGTCAATCTGACAGGGAAACTGGACCTCCCCTCCGCGTGGAAGATTCGTTCCGTTCAGACCAAGCGAACCCAAAGCCGTCCCTACGCCCCTTTCATCACAAGCACGCTTCAGCAGGCAGCGGCCAACCAAATCGGACTTACCGCCCAAAGCACCATGAGGACGGCCCAGAGCCTTTATGAGGGAGTTACCATCAAAGGAACCGGTTCCGTGGGGCTCATAACCTACATGCGAACCGACTCCACTCATGTCTCGGCAGAAGCCTTGGATGCGGCCCGTGAGTATATCGCTTCGACCTATGGAAAGCCCTACCTTCCTTCCCGCCCAAATGTGTTCGCCTCATCCAACAAATCAGCTCAGGAGGCTCACGAAGCGATCCGTCCGACGGAGATAACGCTCACTCCCGACGCTGTCAAAGGATCTTTGGACGACCGTCAATACAAACTCTACAAGCTCATATGGGAGCGCTTTGTGGGATCTCAGATGACCAATGCCCAGTGGGATACTTCAACCGTACTGGTGGAAGGTCCTCTTGATCCGGCAAATTCCGGTGAAACCACAAAAAAAACCTTGGATCCCGGGAAAGCAGCAGTTTTTAAGGCCACGGGACGCATACTGGTCTTCGACGGCCACTACCGTGTCACTGGAATCCCGAACCAATCCGATGAGGCCCTGCTGCCTAAGCTCCTTCAAGGCCAAAGAGTGAATGCTTTTTCCATGGAACCGGCCCAACACTTCACGCAGCCGCCCCCAAGGTATACGGAGGCCGGCCTCGTGAAAAAGCTGGAGACCGAGGGAATCGGCAGACCCAGCACCTACGCACAGATAATCCAGGTCATTCAGGATCGGAAGTATGTGGAAAAGAGCCAGGGCAGGTTTTACGCAACTGATTTGGGCGAGGTTGTTACGGACAAGCTGGTTGAGGCCTTTCCGGATATTCTCCAGGTGGGCTACACCCGTGACATGGAGCAGAAGCTGGACGATATAGAGGAAAAACAGGCAGACTGGATCCAGATGCTCAGGGATTTTTACGGGCCTTTTCAGCGGGACCTTGGGGCCGCGTATGAGGGGATGGGTCACGCCAAGGCCGAGACCGAACCAGCTCCACACTCCTGTCCTGAATGCGGGGGAAGCACAGTATACCGGTTTGGCAAGAACGGTCGTTTTCTGAGCTGCGCAGGCTACCCCAACTGTACTTTTGCGGCCCCCATAGACCGCAACGGAAACCCGGTGGAGACCCCTTTGACGGACGTGGCCTGCCCCAAGTGCAACAGGCCCATGACGCAACGTAAAGGCCGTTTCGGCCCTTTTCTGAGCTGCACGGGTTATCCTGAATGTGATGGTATTTTGAACCTGAACCGCAAAGGGGCTGTGGAGCCCCCCAAGGTCCCGCCGCTTCTGACGGACCTCCAGTGCCCCAAGTGCTCGTCCCACATGAATCTACGCCGGGGGGCAAGGGGCCCATGGCTGAGCTGCTCCAAATTCCCCAAGTGCAGGGGCCGCCTGGGCTGGGCATCACTGGATCAGGCAATAAAAGAGAAATGGGAAAAGGCGCTTTCAGAACATGAGAAGAAGCATCCACAACCCGTAATCCGGGATATCAAAGGAGATCCCCTCCCAGAAAACCACAGACCCCTAACCCTTGAAGGGCAAAAAGAATGATCTTCAAGATCAAGAAAATATGCCTTACTTACGTTGTTACAAAAACCATAAATACCCCTTCAGGCGTGCATGCACGACTTATGAACAGGGTCAATGACCTCAAAGATCCAGCAGAGGCGTAGGCTCTTTGTGAGAACTCATCTCCACCCTGGAACGCATTAAACCGCAATAGGCAAGAACTCTCTCGGCTTCCAGACGCGCCAACTCAGGGAGGTTGTTCTCAAGACTCAAATGGGCAGGCACCAGCACACCCAGATCTTGGTGCACCAGTAAGCGAATGAGTTCGCCGGCCTGTTGATTGGAGAGGTGCCCTTCAGGGCCGACAATGCGTCGTTTCAAGAAAAGGGGGTATGAACCCGCTTCCAGCATCTGTGGATCATGATTGAACTCAACGATAAGCGCTCGGCAACCTCTCAAGCGATCCTCCACAAGGCGGGTGCTGCGGCCAAGGTCTGTGATAAGGCCCATCCGGCAACCGTTACACGACACGACTACACCCATGGGATCAGCCGCATCATGGCATTTTGTAAAGGTCTCGACCCTAAGATCTCCAATGACCAGTGTCCGGCCGGTCTGAATCAACTCCAAAGCGGGTATGTCGCCAAGGGCCTTAAGCCCCTTCCTGTAAGTGGAATGGTTTATGTATATTGGAATCCCCAACCTGCGGGCCAAAGGTCCGGCCCCTCGAATGTGGTCGGTGTGCTCGTGAGTGATAATAAGCGCATCTATTTTTGTTCCGTCCACGCTTAGGGTTTCAAGCCGCCTTAGGATCTCCCGGCAGCTAAGGCCTGCATCTATCAGGACCCTGGTACGATCTGTTTCCACATAACACGAATTGCCTGGACTGCCCGAGGCGAGCATGGAAAATCTCACGATAAATACCTATCAAAAAAAAGCGGAACCAACGCCTGCTCTTTGCCGTCTTTATCATTTGACCCCACTGTGTCCGAAACCCCCGTCTCCTCTGTCAGTATGGTCAAGTTCATGGAACTCCTCAAGTTGTGCTCGAAATACCTGACTGATGACCATCTGTCCGATGCGCTCCCCCCTCCGGACGGTATATGTATCGCGGCCCCAGTTGATGAGCACAATCCCTATCTCACCCCGATAGTCGGAATCGATGGTCCCGGGCGCGTTGACCATGCCGATCCCGTGTCTGAGTGCGAGACCGCTCCTGGGCCGTATCTGGCCCTCATATCCCGGAGGGATTGAGACCGCGATGCCGGTGGGAATCATGCTGATGTCGCCGGGCCGCAGTACAACTTCTTCGAAGACCGCGGCTCGAAGGTCCATGCCGGCGGCGCCCGCGGTTTCATAAGCGGGCATCCCCAGACCTTCTGCTCCTGGAAGGCGCTTTATGCCGATTTTGACGGTCCTGCAGGCGGATTGTGATCTCATGAGAAATGCGGGTTCCTTCCAGGAAACGGCGCCTTCTGCCTACCCCCGTAAACTCAAAGGACTGAGACCTGAAAATCTCAGAAGCTCGGGATCCACATCGCTCTCTTTTAGCGGACCAAGGGTCACCAGAGACACTGTTCCATCCTGAAAACACTGCCGTGCAACGCGGATCACATCATCGAGACCGACCTTTCCCAGGTTCTCGATCAATTCATCGTAACTGATGTAACGGTCATATACATATTCGTTCTTTGCCATTCGCATCATTCGTGTGTCCACACTCTCCGATCCAAGAAGAATACCTCCGATCAGATGCTCCCTCATCATGTTGATGTCGTCTTCACCCATGTCTCCATCCAGGATTCTCCCGACCTCGTGATGAAGAACTCCCAGTGCCTCGTTGAGGCGGCGCGGTTCAGTGGCCAAATAGACTCCGAGGAGACCTGTATCCAAGTAGGCATTGATAAATGAGTACACGGCATAAGCCAAGCCTCGCTTTTCCCGAATTTCCTGAAAAAGACGCGAACTCATATTGCCCCCCAGCAAAGTATTGAGCAGAGCGCCCGCAAGTCGATCCTCACTGGTGAGTTCGGGCGCCCTCACGCCCATGCATAGATGCACCTGTTCGATATCCTTTTCGTGGAAAAAAGTACCAGGCTTCAACAATGGATGGACCTTGCTTTGGGCCGGGGATCCGTTTTCAAGAGCAGAGAACAGGGGTTTAAACGCTTCCACCAGATAGTCGTGCTCGACGCTGCCGGCGGCCGCTATGATTATTCTCTCCGGTGTGTAATAGCGGCGCATGTAATCGAGGATCAAGTCCCTGTCTATGGTGGAGACTGTTGCACCGCTGCCCAGAACACTCATCCCGATGGGATGATCGGGCCAACAATGAGCGCTGTGGAGTAAATGGATATATTCCTCTGGCGTGTCTTCCACCATGCTTATCTCCTGAAGTACTACCTGCTTCTCACGAGCCATCTCATCAGGATCGAAGACCGATTGAAGGAGCAAGTCCGAAAGGATATCTACAGCCCGGGGAAGGTCCTTATCCAGTACTCTTGCATGAATGCAAGTATTCTCCTTTCCAGTGAATGCGTTGGACAGCCCTCCTATGGCATCCAAGTCCCGGGCGATATCAAGGCTTGAGCGCCTGCGCGTTCCCTTGAAGACCATATGTTCGATGAAGTGGGAAACACCATTTTCATCGGGTAATTCGTCACGGGACCCCACGTCGATCCAAATGCCCAGGGAAACGGAACGGACGTGGGGCAGCCGTTCGGAAAGCACCTTCACCCCGTTGTCCAATACCGTCTTATTATGCATCTTCCAATTTTTCTCCCAATGCGGCCTTTCTGGATAAAGCGATCCTCCCATTTTTGTCTATATCAATCACCTTGACGAGAACCTCGTCCCCCTCTTTGAGTATGTCGGTGACCTTGTTTACTCGTTCCTTGTCGAGCTGGGAGATGTGCACCAGGCCGTCCGTTCCGGGAAGGATTTCCACAAAAGCCCCGAAATCCATTATTTTTCGTACCTTTCCCCGGTATAGGTTCCCGACCTCGGCATCCTGAATGAGTTTCTTGATCATGTCGATGGCCAGCTTGGCGCTCTCGGCGTCCTGAGCGGATATGACCACCTTGCCCGAGTCGTCCACATCGACCCTGCATTCCGACAGGGCCGTAATCTCCCGAATGGTCTTTCCTCCCGGGCCTATCACCGTCTTTATCTTTTCCGGATGGATCTGGATCGTGGTTATGCTCGGAGCATAAGGAGATACCTCCGTTCGGGATCCGGAAATGGCCTCATCCATCTTGTCCAGGATGTGGAGTCTCGCCTGCCTGGCCTGGGCAAGTGCCTGTTGGAAAATCCGCCTGTTGATGCCGTCGATCTTTATGTCCATCTGAAGCGCCGTGATGCCGTCCCTGGTCCCGGTCACCTTGAAATCCATGTCGCCGAAATGGTCCTCATCACCTATGATGTCCGTGAGCACCGCCACGTTGTCGCCTTCGGCAATCAGGCCCATTGCCACACCTGCAACGGCTTCCTTGATGGGCACACCCGCCTCCATAAGTGAAAGCGACCCCCCGCAAACGCTCGCCATGGAGGAAGAACCGTTGGATTCCAGAATTTCCGATACCACACGAACCGTGTACTGAAACTCTCCCACATCCGGTATCACGGGCAAAAGAGCGCGCCTGGCCAGTGCTCCGTGTCCGATCTCCCGCCGGCCGGGGCCTCCGAGCCGCTTTGCCTCACCAACCGAATATGGAGGGAAGTTGTAGTGCAGGATAAACCTCCTGAAGGAATCCCCCAGGATCGTCTCGATCTTCTGGGAATCCATCTCGGTCCCGAGGGTCGTCAGAACAAGGGCCTGAGTCTCGCCGCGTGTGAAGAGGGCTGATCCGTGAACCCGGGGAAGCACGCCCACAATACACTCAATGTCCCGGACCTGTTCAAAGGGACGCCCGTCGATTCGCCTCCGCTCTTCCAGCACCATCCGGCGGACCATCTCCTTTTCCAGGTCATGAATCATGTTCTTGATCTCACCAACCCTGCTACCATAAGTCTCTGAAAGTTCTTCCAAAACCTTCGCAGGGACTTCTCTTCGCTTCTTTTGACGCAGTTCCTTGTCGGCTGTGGTTATGACTTCCCTGAGTCCGGCCTCGGCCAGCGCCTTCACCTGTGAAAGAAGCTGTTCATCAACCGTGACAGGCGGAAGCACCCGCTTGGTTTTTCCTACGGCCTCCCTCAGTTGATCCTGCATGTCCAGCATGGGCTGGAGCGAGTCCTGTCCGAAAAGGATGGCCTCGGTCATATCCTCCTCGGAGGCGAATTCAGCGCCGCCTTCCACCATTACCACGGCGGAACGGTTACCGGCGACAATGAGATTGACGTCGCTCTCCTCCTGCTGGGAGACTGTGGGGTTGGCAATAAAGGCCCCGTTTATGCGACCCACGCGCACTGCGGCGATCGGGCCATGAAACGGAATATCCGAGACTTCCAGGGCCGCTGATGCACCCAGAATGGCCAATACGTCCGCCTCGTTCTCCTTGTCTGTTGATAGAACACTGGCGATAACCTGGGTTTCGAAATGATAGTTGTCAGGGAAAAGCGGGCGCAGGGGTCTGTCGATCAGCCGGGAGACCAGGGTCTCGCGCTCGCCGGGCCGCCCCATGTCCCTTCGAAAGAAATTGCCCGGGAACTTCCCGCCGGCATAAGACATTTCCTGGTACTCAACAGTGAGGGGGAGAAAGTCGATGCCTTCGCGCACATCTTCAGTCCCCACAACTGTTACCAAAACGACCGTCTGACCTAGGGTTACGACCACCGAGCCGCTCGCCTGCCTGGCGATACGTCCTGTCTCCATGTGGAGCTCCTGGTCGTTTATTTGCATTGATACGCTCTTTATCATGAATTATTTCTCCTTTCAGGTGACAATATTTATCCCTCGAATCCGGATGTGTTCCTCTGGGTGTAAAAGGCCTATCTCCGAATTCCGAGTTCTTTGATGATGCTCTGATAACGCCCTACGTCCACCTTTTTGAGGTAGTTGAGAAGCCTTCTGCGATGTCCGACCAGTTTGAGCAGACCGCGCCTGGAATGATGGTCCTTTTTATGTGTCTTGAAATGATCGTTCAGCGACGTTATACGGTTCGTCAAAAGAGCTATCTGGACCTCGGGCGATCCCGTGTCTTTGTCATGGAGCTTGAACCGATCAATAATTCCTTTTTTGGCTTCCGGCGTAAAGACCACTTTAATACCTCCTTATGAAATGTAAATAATGAGCCAGGGACTCAATTGAACACCCTGATAATTTTACTGTTTTTACCTATGGGGCGTGCACTGGGGGTTATATCCGCCACCGCTACCAATGTCCCGTCACAAAGGAGCTGCACATACCCGCCGGCGACTTCCGGATCCTCCCCGGGCGGCCTTATCTCTTCATGAGCAGGATGATACCCGTTTCGAATCTTTGCAGCCAGGACCTCGCCGATTTGCACTCCGCTCATATCCGGCAGGGCCTCCGACAATGGGATAATACGGTCCCGCAAAAATAAGCTTCCTTGCCGGTCATCCAGACATCCCGAATCAACGGCGTCTTCCACTCTGTGAGAGCCGGCGGCCGTGCGTCTGAGGTCTCTCAAGTGGGCTCCCGTATCAAGGACTCCGCCCAAATCATGAGCCAGGCTCCTTATGTAGGTGCCCGATGCACAAACAACATCTACAATCACTCTAGGCAGCCTCATGGAAAGGAGT
This sequence comes from uncultured Desulfobacterales bacterium, assembly GCA_964413125.1. Classification (GTDB taxonomy): domain Bacteria; phylum Desulfobacterota; class DSM-4660; order Desulfatiglandales; family HGW-15; genus JAIPEI01. Next base: position 3,440 of record CAYPSZ010000256.1, on the reverse strand, counting down.
TCGATGGCATGGACAAACACCTTTCTCCCGTTAAGCTGCACATCGCAACCTTTTCGAGCCAGTTTGTAGGCCCTGGTTCCTTTAACCCGTATTGCAGAATAGGCAGGGGGGACCTGCTCGATTTCACCCATAAAACGATTGAGGGCTTCCCGTATTAACGACTCATCAAAGTCCGGTACAGGCCTCTCTTGCACCACCCGCCCGTCGCGGTCATATGTATCCGTCTCTATTCCAAGAAGGATCTCGGCCCGATACCGTTTCTCGCCCGACATCAGGAACGGAGAGAGCTTAGTCGCCTGTCCAAGCATCAGTACCAGGAGCCCGGTGGAAAAAGGATCCAGGGTTCCTGCGTGACCCACCTTTTTGAGCCCGGTGATACGCCTCACCTTCCTTACTACGTCAAAGGAGGTCTCTCCAGCTTTCTTGTCCACCAGGAGAATGCCGTCCGGAACCTGATCCCCATAAGGGATTCCGCTCTTCTTGACCCGCGTCACCCCCTACGAATCCTCTTCATTGAGCCCCTCAGGGTTAAGGCTGTCCAGCAGTTTTTCCATTTTCTCGCCGTGCTCAAGGGAAGTGTCGTGACTGAAATGAATGTCCGGGACATACCTCAGTTCCATTCGTGCCCCAATCTCTTTCCTGATGAAACCTTTGGCGCTGGAAAACCCATCCAGGACTTCTTGGGGCTCTGTGTCACTGCCAAGTACACTGAAATGCACCCTTGCATACCTTAGATCGTTGCTCATATCCACACCGGTAAGGGTTACCCCTTTGACACGGGGGTCCTTAACCTTGTGCTCAATAAGCTCCGCCATAACTTTCAACAATTGCTCTCCGACCCTTACGGATCGCTTTCCCGCCAGCAAAACATTCCCCCGCCAATGGTCGCCCGAGGTTACGAGCGAAATCACAAGTTAAAGATCTCAATATGGGAATCCACGATTTCGGCTAGATGAACTGATTCCGCAAAAGCCAGCACATTCGTCAATGATGAGTCTACGTGCCGCCGATCGTTTCCCACAGTGCATACACCTAGTTCGATACGTTGCCAAAGGTCGTTGGATCCCACCTCTGCCACAGACACATTAAACCGGTGCTTGATTCGATCCACGATGCTTCGAACCACTTTCCGTTTTCCTTTAAGGGATCGGTTGTCATGGACCAGCAAAACGATCTTTAGTGTACCCACAACCATAATCTAGAGTTCCGGCCTTACTTCCTCAATCTCATAAACCTCGATAACATCTCCCGGCTTGAGATCCTGAAAATTCTCCAGGCTGATACCGCACTCGTAACCGGTTTGCACCTCCTTCACATCCTCTTTGAAACGCCTCAAGGAACCTACCTTCCCGTCGAAAACCACAACATCATCGCGCAGCAGCCGCAAATGCGAATTACGACGCACACGACCGTCTGTTACCTGGCAGCCTGCAATGGTCCCCACTTTGGGGACGTGGAATGTCTCCTTGATGTTCGCCCTTCCGATGACGTGCTCGCGATATTCCGGTTCAAGCATGCCCGCCATGGCGTCTTTGATGTCTTTGATCACGTTGTAGATGATGTCATAGTGTCTTATGTCCACCTTCTCCCGATCGGCCACCTCCCTAACTCTAGGATTGGCGCGCACATTGAAGCCGATGACTATGGCATTGGAGGCCGAGGCCAGCATGATGTCGGTTTCAGTAATGGCACCGGTTGAAGAATGGATGATCTTGAGCTTCACTTCATCCGTGGACAGCCTCAGAAGGGAATCCGATATGGCCTCTATGGAGCCCTGAACATCGGCTTTTATAACGATATTCAGCTCCTTTACCTCCCCTTCCTTAATCCTCTCGAACAAGTCGTCCAGGCTCACGATCCCAGGCTTGTCAATACCTCCGGCACGAGTAAGTCCCTGTCGATACTCCGCCACCTGTTTGGCTGTCTTTTCATCTTTGACAGCCATGAAATCATCGCCGGCCATGGGAACGCCGCTGATTCCATAAATCTCCACGGGAACCGAAGGGCCCGCCTGATCCATACGGCGGCCGCGATGGTTCACCATGGCTCGCACCCTCCCATAGTTCTCTCCACAGATGAAAAAATCGCCCTGCCTGAGGGTGCCCGTCTTGATCAACACCGTGGCCACCGAACCGCGGCTCTTATCAAGCCTGGCCTCGATGATGGTACCCTGTGCCTTTCTATTTGGGTTGGCTTTGAGTTCCAGGATCTCAGACTGAAGGGCAAGGAGTTCCATTAGTTCATCCACTCCCTGGCCGGTCTTGGCGGAGACCTGAGCATAAAGCGTATCACCGCTCCATTCTTCAGGAACGAGATCCTGCTCCGCAAGTTCTCGCTTGACCCTGTCGGGATCAGCTTCAGGTTTATCTATCTTATTGATGGCCACAATGATGGGAATACCGGCGGCCCGGGCGTGATTGATTGCCTCCTTGGTCTGGGGCATAACACCGTCGTCCGCCGCCACCACCAGCACAATGATGTCGGTGACTTTGGCGCCCCTTGCCCTCATGGCCGTAAAAGCTTCATGTCCGGGTGTGTCCAGAAAGACCACATCCCCCGTAGGGGTATTTACGTAGTAGGCGCCAATGTGCTGTGTGATACCGCCCGATTCGCCGTCAATGATGTTGGAGTGACGTATATAGTCCAACAGGCTAGTCTTCCCGTGGTCCACATGCCCCATTATGGTCACCACCGGCGGGCGAGGAAGAAGATCTTGCGGTTCGTCCTCCACTCCACGGATAACATCCTTGATCTCCAATACGTTCAGTTCCAAATCGTAGCCGAATTCATCAGCCACCAGTGACGCCGTATCGAAATCAACAGACTGATTTATATGGGCGACAACTCCTTGGTCCATGAAATTCCTGATGACCTGGGCCGCTTTCACACCCATGGCCTTTGCGAGTTCACCCACGGTGACCTGCTCGGGGACCCTGATTCGCCGTTTACTTGCCCTTGGGACGGTTATTTCAGTCTGCTTAAAACGTTTGCCGGTTTCACGACTCTTCTTGGCTACTTTCTTGCCCTTGCGGCCTGGAAGCCTTCCTGCATAAAGATCGTCCCGCTCAAATACCTCCACTTTGCGGCTTTTGACGGCTTTCTTCTTAACGGCCTTTTTCTTATCTTTATCTTTCTTCCGTATAGATTTTCCATCCTCGTCAAGGGGTGGCGGTGGAGAAGGAATCACCTCCTCAGGGGCAGGCGGCTTGGGTTCAACCGGCTCCGGGATAACAGGTGTCTCAACCGCCTTTTCAACCTCCTTTGCCTTTAGAACCACTTCCTTCAACGGTCCTTCTTCCGCCCTCTTGATAATCTTGGCAGGTTTTTCCGCAGCCTTCTTTTTTGTCTTTTTTGCCTTAGGTTTTGGCTTTATTTTTTTCTCAGGTTCGGCCTCTTTCCGAGCTCTGACGGGTTTTGGTGGAGCCGCTGGAGGCTCTGGT
>CAYPSZ010000255.1:0-6437 GCA_964413125.1 uncultured Desulfobacterales bacterium | reverse complement strand
CGGTGCTGGCAGTTCAACTCCTGGGACCGCTATATGGTTCCCAAGCCATTTGCCCGGATTGTAATCCTGTACGAGGACCCCATCCTGGTGCCTCGCGAGGCAAAAGGCGAAGCCCTCGACTCTTACCGCAAGCTCCTCGAGGACCGGCTCAATCGGGGCGCACTGTGGTGTGACGAGCAGTTCGGGGCTGAGAGGCCATGGAGAAAAGAGGAGGGATAGCTGTTGAGCTGTTAAGCTGCAGACCTGAACCACGGACCAGGGCATTCGGGACGGGTTCCGATAAACAGGGCCCTACTGCAAGCGGAACCTTACAGGGATGCGCACCTTCATGGCCACCGGCCTATTCCCTCTTTTTCCAGGCTCGAAGCGCCATTCTCTGACCGTTTGCTCGGCAGCCCTGTCCAGGATGGCGTGGCCGCTGGAAATGGCGACCCGGAATTCGTTCACACGCCCTTCTTTCGTAACCATAACCTCCAGAATCACCACTCCTTCGTATCCCCTGCGCCGCGCGAGTTCGGGGTAGACGGGCGTCGGGTTTTCCCGGTAAAGGGGCACGGCCTCCACCAGAGGAGGGGAGGATAACGGTTTCCCGCCAGGCGTCCCTTTAGGGCTCTCCGGAGTAGATTCGGATGGGCCGCCCCGCTTGGAGCGGCCTGCGGCCGGGAGCCCACCCATAATCACCGGTCGCTTTGCAGGCGCCGGGCCTGTGGAAAGGGCCCGGGGGGCAACAGGTAAGGCGTTTCTCATCAGGGCCTGAATCAGCTTGGGCCGATTCCGAGTCGAATCGAACACTACCCCGGGCCTCTCGGTCCGGTACGCCTGCCGCTCGGGCTCAGGATCCGGGGACTCAGGAGCCGGACGGTACGAATGAAAACGAGGCTCCAGGAGCCGAATCGTTACCGCGCCGGCCGGCCTGGAATTCAAAGCTCCTGCCCTATCCGGCCCAAAGTCCCCCGCCAGAAAAAGCAGTCCGTGCAGGGCTGCCGCCACACCCGCCGCCGGGAGAAGACGTCTCATGTGCCGGCCTGAGCCTCCGACTGGAGGGAGATGCGATCTATCCCCGCCTTGCGGATCCGGTCGAGCACGCCGAAGAGCTGCTGGTAGGAGACGGAACGATCTGCAAAGAGGAGCACGCCTGAGTCCTCGGAATTCATGGCCTGCCTTCTCAGCTCACCGGTCAGGGACTCCAGTGGAACAGCAACACGGTCGATAAAGACTTGGCCGTCTTTACGGACCGTGACCGAGAGAACCACCTCCCGCGTCACCTCGCTCTGAGACGAAACCGGCAATCGCACGGGGAGCCCACGGTGAAGCGCCATGGAAAGCATGGCGTAGATGAAGAACACCAAGAGAAGGAACACAATGTCTATGAGAGGAAGCATTTCGATCCTGGGTCTTCGTGCGGGCATGCGGGGGATTTTCATGACGCCCCCTCCTTGTGAAAGGCTTCGGCCTCCTGATCCAGCTTTTCGTAGACGATCTCCAGACTCGTGGCGTACTTCTCGATGAGCAGGGCGGCCCTTTCAGCCCTTGCATTGAAGTAGTTGTATGGAAAGACCGAAAGGATGGCTATACCCAGGCCCGATGCAGTTGTTATGAGGGCTTGAGCGATCCCCGCGGTAACCGCGCGGGGGTCTTCGATACCCGCCTGCCCGAGAAGGTCGAAGGAGTGGATGATCCCCAGGACCGTGCCGAATATGCCCAAGAGCGGTGCCACCGTGATCATTGTGTCCAGGACGCTCAGGTATTGCCGCATTCGCTGAATCTCATCTGCGCCTGCGGCCTCCATGGCCTTGCCCATGGAAAACTCCCGGTGCAGAATGCCGTTCACCAATATGCGCACCACATAGTCTTTTGATCCGGTCACCGCCTTTCGCACCTCATCCCAATCCCCCTTACGGCAGAGCTCCAGGACCCTGTCCACCAAACCCTTGTCCCGGCGCGTATCTTCCAGGATCCAGAAGAATGTCCGTTCTATTATTACCGTAAGGGCTATGAGCGAGCAGCCGAGCAGGGGGATCATGACCGGCCCGCCTCTCATGAAAATCTCCATCATGGCCTAATAGAATCCTTTCTAACTGATACAGACACGGGTCGCAGCTGTTAAGCTGTTGAGGTGTTGAGGTAAACACCAAGACCCTGCAAAAACAGTTTTTTCAAGAGCCGCGGGCTACAAACACAGCCTGTTTCAAAGACCTTACACCGTTCACAAAGCGGTCCTCACGGCACCATGGTCACCCTTGGCCTGCCGGTGTCCGGGTGGACATCCACACGCACGGGGCACTCGAAAACGGCCCCGATCATATCCGGAGTGAGTATGTCTCCGGGGGCCCCGGTGGCCGCCACCCGGCCCTCCTTCAGGACAAGCATGCGGTCGCAGTATTGCGAGGCCAGATCCATATCATGGGAGACCACCACTACTCCCAGTCCTGTGTCCCTGGCCAGGGACGCGGCAAGACGAAATATCTCCCTTTTGTGCTTGAGGTCCAAAAATGACGTGGGTTCGTCCAAGAGCAGCACCGAAGGCTCCTGGGCCAGAGCACGGGCGATGAGGACCCGCTGCCTTTCCCCTCCGGACAGTGCATGGATGTCTCGGTTTCCGAGATCCCGGGTATTCGTAGCCTGAAGCGCCTTCAGTGCCGCGGCCCGATCCTTTTCCCCCTCGAACTGGAGATGCCTCATGTGGGGGAAGCGTCCCATAAGGACCACCTCCATTACCGAGAACGAAAACTGAAAGTAATTCTCCTGAGAGACCATGGCCACGCAACGGGCCAGCTCCCGGCGGGAGAAATCCCTGAGCAGTCGTCCCTTGAGGCGGACGACGCCCTCGTGGGGGCAAATAAGCCCGTCCATCATGCGAAGAAGAGTGCTCTTGCCGGAACCATTGGGACCCAGCACTCCCAGGATTTCTCCGCTGAAGGCCTCCATACTTACGTCTTTAAGGGCCCATATGTCGCCGTAACGATATCCCACCTGTTCCACGCTCAGGATCGCGTCCATCTACTTCCCCTCGTCTTGAGCAGGTAGAGAAAAAACGGCGCGCCCAGGAAGGCGGTGATCACGCCCACCGGAAGCTCGCCGGGGGATATCACTGTCCGGGCCACGGTGTCCGCTGCCACCAGAAACACGGCCCCGCCCAGTGCGGCCGCCGGGATGAGGATGCGATGATCCGACCCGAGAATCATGCGCACCAGGTGCGGCACAATGAGGCCCACGAAACCGATTAGTCCTGAAAATGATACCACCAGCCCCACGAGCAGCGAGACAGTAACCAGACAGACCACCTTGGTTTGCTCCACGTTCACCCCGAGTTGGCGGGCCGTCTCTTCCCCGGCCGTGAGAAGGTTCAGGTTCCGGGAGAAAGCAAACAATAAAGCGCCGCCGATGACCACCATGGGCACACATACAGCCAAATGGGAGTAGCGCGTCTGCCCGAGGTCCCCATAGAGCCAGAACAGCATGCTGTGCAGCCGGCTGTCCGTGGTCGTGGAAATGAAGAACATGATCAAGGCCGTAAAAAACGCGTTGATGATCACACCCGTGAGCAGGATCGTTGCCGACTCCGTACCCATACGACGACGGCCCAGAGCCATGAGCAGCCCCAGGGTAAGAAGGGTTCCCATGAAGGCCGTAACCGGAATCCCCAGGCTGAAACCCAGCCCGAGGATTATCCCTACCATCGCTCCGAAGGCCGCGCCGCTCGATACACCCAGGATGAAGGGATCGGCCAGGGGATTCCGAAGGATCGCCTGAAACACCACTCCACCAAGGGAAAGGGCGAACCCTACAGCCGCAGCCAGGATAATCCGCGGCAGCCGGATGCGGAAAAGGATGAGCCCGGCCGAATCCACCTCTCCAAATGGATCGGCCAGACGACCCAGGATCTCGGCCGGGGTAAGGTCCGCAGTGCCCAGCAGCATGGCCCAGGCCATGACGACCCCCAAAAAAATGATCATGGCAGTAGTCACTTTGATCACCCTTGCCGGCGTGACTATCCGCACCTTTTCCCTCACTCTGCCCTGCTCCATCCCTTCCGGTTTCATTCGCCGCTCTGAATTTCACCGCCGATCCTGCCCGGTTTTCCTATAGGGCTGCGGTCTGTATCGGTGAAAAGGGCCGTGTTCGTGGCTCGTGAAAAAACCTGTTTCTCCATGGGTTTATTGTTTCCCTAAACACCTCAACAGCTTAACAGCTCAACAGCTAAAGATTCACGGCCGAACGTCCCCCGGATGCAGGAGACTGGCCATGGCCTCGAGCCCCTGTATCACCCTGGGTGAAGGCCGGTCTATAAGGTCCGAATCGATCAGATGTACACGCCCGGTCCTGACCGCGGGAATGGAGGGCCACCGGAACCAGGCCTTCCGTACCTCCTCAAAGGCGCCTCCACGCTCCATGGACGAGATCAGGATAACGTCCGGTCTCCTGCTCAGCACCTCCTCCAGGCTGACCCGGGGGTATGGTACCGCAAAATCAGCTATAACATTATCCCCGCCGGCCAGGCGAATGACATCATGGTGCAGCGTATTCCTGTTCACGCTCATGATCGGGCGGGTGTTGATCTGTAAAAAGACCCTGGGCCGCTTTGACGTACCTGTCCGTTCAGCGACGCGGGCGAGCCGTGCTCGAAGATGCCGGGCCAGAGCATCTCCCTTCTCTTCGACGCCGCACACGGTCCCCAGCACGGCCACGGTTCGGATCATGCCTTCCACACTCTGCGGGTTCACGGCATATACCGCCACGCCCGCATCCTCCAGAAGCCTGACCAGTTCGAGACGGTTCCCATCCACCGTTCCCACGGCCAGGTCCGGTTTCAGATCCAGGATCCGCTCGGCATTCAGGCGGACAAAGCTCCCCACCTTGGGTTTATCAGCGGCCTCGGGCGGATAGTTGCTGAACTCTGTTACGCCCACCACCCTTTCTTCAAGACCAAGGGCGAACAGGATCTCCGTCACGCTCGGGGCAAGGGACACGATGCGCCGGGGGTCTTTCGGGACAGTTACCCGTCGTCCCGCCTCATCCGTAAAGACACCGGCCGCTATGGCCCCGGAAGGAAGAAAGACACTCATAAGCAGGATGAACATGTAGACAGCTCGTTCTTGTATCAACCCTCTACCTCCCTGTCCCGGGGAATCACGTCAATGGCCTGGGTGATATGCCGGCAAAAGATCTCGACGATCCCGTCCCGGTCTCCGAGCCCCCGGTCGTCCAAAGAGACCTCAATACTACGAGCCTCGAATTCGGACTTCCAAGAGTCCTCAGTGCCCGCCAAATCCTCCAGCACGTGCACCCCGGCCACCAGCATGAAAGGCACTATACGAACCCTGGAGCACCCTATCTTCCGAACCCGGGCGATAATCTCGCCGGGACCTGGGCAACCTTCAACGAGTCCCATATAAGTACGAGGCCCCACAGCCCGCTGGAACCTCTGTTCGAGGGCGTCGTAGGCGCACCAGATGGGATGGTCGGTGCCGTGGCCCACCAGGACCACGGCCTCATCCTCTCCGGGCATGACTTCCGAGGCCATGGAGGCCACAACCTCGTTGAAGTCTTCCCGGGCATAGAGAAGTGGAAGACCGACGGCCGTCCGGATCGCAGCACCCCTCGCAACCTCCACCAATCGATCGAACTCATGCCCGCACAGGACGTGCAGGGACTGGACCACGGCCCAGGCATGCCCTTCTCCATGCAGGGCCGAAAGCACCTCACCCAGGTCGGGAAAATGCAGATTCCGGCTTCTCCTCACCCTTTCTTTGACCATGCGCGACGTGTAGGCCCAGCGGATGTCGCGGTCCGGAAACCGTTTACGGACAAGCGCATCCACATGATCATAGGTCTTCAAGGCCTTTGTGGTGGTCCCGAAGGCAGTGACAACTATGGGCACGGCAAAGGACAATTCCTGTCGTTCCATCTGCATAGCTTTCCTTTTCAGATGCCTCTTTTTCGTCCCGGCCTCGAAGCTCCCAGGCCGAAAAGAGCGACCCAAAAGAGAACCATAAGCGACGCCCACCAGGGCGCGCCCGAAGAAGGCGGCCGCTCAATGGACGGTTCAAGGTCCATGGTCTCCATTAGATAGCCCTCCACAACATGCTCAGCCACCCCACTGCCCGGTGACTCTTCTTGAGGCGTGGATGAGGCATCGCTTCGCTTTTCCCCGGCCTGTTCCCGGGCATGGGAAAAACCCTGAACCAAGTCCCTCTGAAGATCCCGCCTGGCTTGCACCTCGTCTTCAAGGCTCTTTCCGGCGGATTGCTCCACGGCCGCTCGAAACGCAGCAGCAGCCTCGGGCGAAATCACACCCGGCAGGGACAAGATATTCACTACCATCTGGTTAAGATATGGATTGTTGCATGTATGGTCACAGCAGGCCACGCCTTTCTCGACCACGCTAACCGCATAGGCCCCGGCCAGGCGCTTTCGCACGGCCTCCTCCGGATCCC
>CAYPSZ010000254.1:0-2999 GCA_964413125.1 uncultured Desulfobacterales bacterium | reverse complement strand
GCGTACGATCGAGACCATGAAACAACAGGGCATATGGGTCGAGATCACCACACTGCTCATTCCGGGGCTGAACGATGATCCGGACGAGCTCAGGGAGCTGGCCGATTTCATCGCCGGAGTTGACCCCGGCATACCATGGCACATAAGCCGATTTCATCCCACCTACCGGCTAACGGACATCAAGGCCACTGATGGCACCCTCATCCACCGGGCAAGGGACATCGGCCGCGAGGCGGGCCTTGAGTACGTATATACGGGAAACCTGCCTGGTGATACGGGTGAGCGTACAGCATGCCACGCTTGCGGTAAACTCCTGGTCGATCGGTGGGGGTTTTCAGTCGGCGGCAATCACATCCAGGACGGGTTATGCCGTTTTTGTGGGGTCAGGGTCCCCGGTGTGTGGTCATGACTTTTCAAGTTTGATCTTTGTCCGGCAGGCTGCTACACTGAGGGAACTGGTGTAGGGAGGGCCTTTCCGGGTTCTTCTTATCACAACGGGGGGACCCCCGCTGAACCGTTCACGCGCCTTCTTTCCATCAGCGGGGGTCTTTCTCGGAGGTAGAATATCATGGTCAAGAAGGAAGACGAGCTGGCCTTGAAGGTCACCAAAGAGATCGTGGTGAAGTTTATCGAAGTGGGACGTCTATCGGTGGACTCATTCGACAAGGACTTTACAAGAATCCACGAGACCGTTCGAGAGGCCTTGCTCCATGTGGACCTGGAAGACCAGTCCCCTGCCGGGGAGAAAAAGCCCTAGCCTGAATCAATGATCCGCCGGGGCCTCGTCCTCGTATATCACACGGACCAGGAAAAGGCCTTCTGACGGGGCTTTTAGACCGGCCTTCCGACGATCCCTCGCCCCAAGGATCTCCAGGAACCCCCCCACCGAGATCTTGCCCATACCAACCTCCACCAACGTACCCGTCATGTTTCGCACCATGTGGCGCAGGAATCCGCTCGCCTCGAATACCAGGCGGATAATGCCGTTTTCCGGACCTTGAAGTTCGGTCCTTAGGATGTGCCTTATGGGATTTCTGTTGTTGCTGCCGCTGGACCGGAACGACGTGAAGTCGTGTTCTCCTTGCACAATAGACAGGCAGGCCCCCAGGGCCGTCAGATCGAGAGGGCGGGAAATATACCAGGCATAATTACGAAGAAACACATCGGGTTCGGTACTGTTGAGGATCCGGTACTCGTAGACCTTGCTTCTAGCGCTGTAGCGGGCGTGGAACGATGCTGGAACGGCTTCTACGCGGCGCACGAGGATGTCAGGTGGAAGCAGGCTGTTGAGACCCTTTTTTAACTCATCCGGTTCGAGGCGGGACCTGGTCTCAAAGTGGCAGACCTGCCCCAGCGCATGAACGCCGGCGTCGGTCCTTCCCGAAGCGATAACCCTTGCCCGCTCCCTGGTGATGACATGAATTCTTTCTTCGAGGACCGCCTGAATGGAAAGGCCGTTTTTCTGGTATTGCCACCCGTGATATTGGGTGCCGTCATAGGCGAGTACGAGCTTGATCTTCCGGGGATCCGCCATGAGTCACGAAGAACCCGGGGTGCCGGAGCGGCCCCCAAAGGTGGGACTGTGAATGCACTGGGGAAGCCGTCCACACGGGAACGCGGAGACCGTTTTCATGCCGGATCCCCCCGTGTTCACGAAGTTTCTCAACAATTCGGGATAGCGCTTTATGAAAAAATCACCGCTTCGAGTACTGGTAGCGTGCCCTGGCCCCGGGCTGACCATACTTCTTGCGCTCCTTCATCCTGGGATCGCGGGTGAGGAGAGACGCTTTCTTCAGAGGAGCTCGCAGGTCCGCGTTAATATCCACCAACGCCCGGCTGATGCCGTGCCGTATGGCGCCGGCCTGGCCCGTGTGCCCGCTGCCCCGCACGGTGGCCTGTATGTCGTAGTTATCCGAGGTGTCAGTAAGTTCCAGAGGTTGTTTAACGAGGAGCCGATCAGCTTCACGGGTGAAGTAATTATCCAGAGGCTTTCTGTTCACCATAATGAGCCCTTGGCCCGGTTTAAGCCAGACCCGCGCAACAGCGGTCTTTCGCTTGCCGACGGCGTGATATGCCTTTTCAGCCATTTAGATCTCCAGTGTCTCCGGTTGCTGTGCTTTATGAGGATGGTCGGGACCTGCGTACACTTTCAACTTCTTGAACTGACGCCGTCCCAAACTGTTCTTTGGTAACATGCGCTTGACAGCCAGGCGGATTATTTCTTCGGGCTTCTTTTCGAGCATCTGTCTTGCAGTGGTCTTCTTCAGGCCGCCCTGATATCCGCTGTAACGATAGTAGGCCTTCTGCTCCCATTTCTGTCCGGAAAAGGTTACCTTTTCGGCGTTGACCACAACAATGAAGTCCCCTGTGTCTGCGTGCGGCGTGAAAATGGGCTTGTGCTTACCTCTAAGGCGATGGGCTATCTGTGATGCCAGTCGTCCCACTACCTTGTCCTGCGCATCCACTAGGTACCACCTCTTATCTACGTCCTGTTCCTTGGCCACGAATGTCTTCATATTCCAATCCTATAAGTAAAATCGAAACATAGATATCTATGAGAAACCCGGCCTTCTGTCAAGGAAATTTTTGAGCTTTCTTCGATTTCCATTAGAAATGGCATTGACAACCCCGCTCATACTTGCTAAATGAATTATTCTCAATGTGAGGGGCGCCCGTAGCTCAGCTGGACAGAGCGCCGGGCTTCGAACCCGTAGGTCGCAGGTTCGAATCCTGCCGGGCGCGCCAGACTTGAGCGGCGAACGAGCCTCACCTTATGGGCGTGTAGCTCAGCTGGTAGAGCAGTTGACTCTTAATCAATTGGTCGGGGGTTCGATCCCTCCCACGCCCACCAGAAAATCAATAACTTAGGCTCTTCACTCGAAGGGCCTTTTTCTTTCATAGGCCTTCAGTGGAAGGATAGTGGAAGGAAATCCTTCTAATGGAAGCCTTCCGGGGCCGCTCATTCGCGTTTGGTTTTCTTTTTTTAGGTCACCGGCCGT
>CAYPSZ010000253.1:0-3214 GCA_964413125.1 uncultured Desulfobacterales bacterium | reverse complement strand
TCACTGTGCCGGCCTTGAAAAGGGGCGTCTTTGGACCCCTTGTAAGGCGAGCGCACCACGCCGACGGGTATGAGACTATTGTGATCTTCCAAAGGCATTCCGCTCCTCCCATCTTTTCCAACATAGACCAACCCCCCATGAAACACAACAGGCATAACTCATTCCGTTTCTTTCCATCGATCCCTCACTTCACCATAAAGCGCCTCAACCGCCCGATTCCAGACCGCGTCCGTAAATGAAAACGACCACGCAAACAGCCCCTTGAAGATATTTCGTGTTTTTCGCGTGTTTCGTAGTGTAAAATATCCCTTCATCCTTTACATCCTTGAAGGTCCGGCAAAGGATTATGAAACGATCGAGCATCATCACCCTGACCACGGATTTCGGATGGAAAGACCCTTACGCAGCAGCCATGAAAGGGGTCATCCTTTCAATTTGTCCGGCCGCCGTTATCGTGGATGTGACCCATGATGTGGCGCCCGGTTCCATTGGCGAGGCCGCTGATACCCTGCTTAGGACCGTGCCCTGTTTTCCACCCGGAACCGTGCATGTGGGAGTTGTGGATCCGGGTGTCGGAACCCACAGGCGGGCCATTGCGGCAGAGTGTTGCGGGGGCGTTTTGGTGGGGCCGGACAACGGCCTTTTCTGGCCTCTGCTCACTCAAGATCAGGACAGCCGCGTTGTGAATCTATTGGACGAACGGTTTTTCCGCAAGCCTGTAAGCCGGACGTTTCACGGGAGGGACATCTTCGCCCCGGTAGCCGCCCACCTGGCCTCCGGCCGTAACCCAAAAGACATGGGGGTTATTGTTCAGGACCCTGTCACCCTGGATTTGAGCACGCCTTACCTGACAGAAGGCGTCCTCGTGGGCGAAGTCACCCGGGTGGACAGATTCGGCAACCTGGTGACAAACATTTCTTGCAATGATCTTAAGATCTTCCTGCAGGGGAGGGAACCCGGGATCCGGGCGGGACGCCTGGAAGTCAGAGGTCTCAGGGAATGTTACGGAGACGTTCCCGTGGGACAGGCCTTGGCGCTGATCGGAAGCACCGGTTTTCTGGAACTCTCAGTCAGCGGAGGAAGGGCCTCGGATAGTGCAGCGTCTGATTTCGAAAAGTCGGCTTTGGGAATGGAAGTTCAGGTTGCAGTGAGTACGTGAGCCATCAGCCATACGAGCCGGAGTCCCTTCAGTCCCCCTCTTCCCGCTCTTCCAGTTTCTGAAGGTACTCCTCCCACTCCACCGGGAGGAGATACTTCTTCCTGCTGTTGCAGTCCCTGCATGCAGGAACAACGTTACCTTTTGTGCTGCGCCCACCACGGGCCAAGGGGACGACGTGGTCCATGGTGAGGGCCGAGCGACCCACAACCCTTCCGCAGTAATGGCATACCCCCGGCTGGACCCTGCGGTCCCACCAAGCGGTGGTCCTCAGACGCCGCGCCTTGGTTTTCTCCCGGGCCACATGCTGGTCGCTCGCCGTCTCATAAAAGGGTTCCATGTTTCAGCCTCTTGCCCGCCCGCAGTCACGGCGGTCTTCACCAGGTACGTCTCCCCCTTAAAACACACGTTCCACCTGTAGGAGGTGGCTCTTTCCCCGACCCACCTGTGATAGGGGCCGTAAGCCCCTCCTAAACGGCTCCGACATATTCATTCACGGGGTGTTCGGCTGCCGAATATCGGGGCCATGTAAATACGGGCGGCCATTACCCTCTGCCAGACTACCACACCCGGCTGAAATGCCAAGAGGGAAGAGGCCTCCATCCGGCTTGTTGACGCATCATACTAAACATGATAAAGCCTTTGACATCATGTGTGTCCATGCCTATCATTTAATGACGGAGGCCCTTTACGAGGCGGAAAAAGCCGCCGCCCAAGGCGAGGTGCCTGTGGGAGCCGTGGTGGCCGATGCTGAGGGAAACGTGGTTGCCGGGGCCCACAACCGCTCCCTGGGGCTCAAGGATCCAACGGCCCATGCCGAGATCCTGGCTCTTAGGGAGGCCGCGGCCGCTTCCGGGAACTATAGGTTGCCCGGATTCACCCTGGTGGTTACAATAGAACCTTGCGTCATGTGCATGGGGGCGGCCCTACACGCCAGAGTATCACGTCTTGTCTTCGGGTCGTTTGATCCCAAGGGCGGAGCGGCCGGCTCCATTTACGACCTGGCGAACGATTCCCGGTTGAACCACCGGATCGAGGTGGTCTCAGGTGTCAGGGAACATGATTGCCGCCGGCTGATACAGGAGTTTTTCCGCTCGCGAAGAAAGGGGCCCGCTCATACGCGGAGAGGTACCGAAGTGGTCGTAACGGGGTCGACTCGAAATCGACTTGTCCCGTTAGTAGCGGGGCACGTGGGTTCGAATCCCACCCTCTCCGCCATCCACCTAGCGAATTCAGCTGGTTGGAAACTAATCCCCTGAGTAGTACCAAAGCACGAGTGATAACCGAATCCCGCGTTTTTCGCTCTCCACAAGGGTAAGTCTGGAGTTTTGGGGCTTTTCGTTGTTTGGTCGCCTGCTCGAAGGCATGGGTCATGCCGATGATTTTTGCCTCGCCCCAAGGTCTGCCGACAATCTCAAGTCCGATGGGTAAACCATTCTTATCGTATCATGCACATTCAGGGGGTTCTGGATTTGCGGGTATTCCAGAGCAATCCTTGAACGGCGGCAGTGAGGCGCGGCTGTCAGGACGTCGCCTCGTCTGCTTGGTTGTGTGGCTATCTCTTCTCGAGAATCCGCTTCAGATTCTCCCCCTCTTCTTTCATATGCTTCCTCACTCCTGAGAGTCCCTCCTCAATCTTTCTTCCAGCCAGCAGCCTGGCCAAGCGTCCCACCCGCATCACACCTGACGCAGTGAACACACAGTATCGGTCCCGCGGCTCGATCGAGAACCTACTCCACGGGAAAAAAAGTCGAATAAAACGGGAGAGTGGCACGAGTTCGATCTCCCGATCCGCGACGACTTTATTGATGAGGAACTTGAACTTGTGCAGCTTCCCATGGAGGTACTCTTCGGAATACGCCACCGATCCCTGCTGCCATGGCACTCCTTTGATCGAGCGAAACGCTACATGATCTTCTGGATGCCAAGCTTGATAGCTTGCATCATCGACAATCTGAAGGAAGAACCGGAAGGCCTCCTCAGGTGTCGTTTGGATTTCGATGGAGTCGGTAATGAGGATGTCTTGAAGCAGCTTCATTTCTTCCTCTCACACAACAA
>CAYPSZ010000252.1:0-4060 GCA_964413125.1 uncultured Desulfobacterales bacterium | reverse complement strand
CCGGCCTTCAAGAAGGACGGCACCGTCACGGCGGGAAACGCTTCCGGTATAAACGATGCAGCAGCTTCAATGCTCATCATGAGCGAGGCAAAGGCCGGGGACCTGGGTCTCACACCCATGGCACGTATTCGGGCTTACTCGTCTGCGGCCATAGACCCGGCCTACATGGGCCTGGGACCAATCCCGGCCGTCCGCAAGATCCTGGACAGGGAAAAGATGAGCATTGAAGACTTCGGGACAATCGAACTCAACGAAGCCTTTGCATCCCAGGCCATTGCCTGCATGCGCGAACTTAAATGCGACATGGAGAAGACGAACGTGGTTGGAAGCGGTATCTCAATAGGGCATCCCATAGGATGCTCCGGGGCAAGGATCCTTCTCACCCTGTTAAGCGGCATGCGCAGGGGTGATCACGAGCTTGGCCTTGCATCCCTTTGTATAGGCGGGGGTCAGGGTATGGCCATGGTCCTGGAGCGCGTATCATAGGATCTCTTCAGGTGCGTTGTGCCATCACTTGACACCGTAGTATTACCGGAAGGAGGGAATATGAGTTACGAAACAATACTGTTCAGCAGGGAAGATGCTGTTGCGGTGATAAAGTTCAATCGACCCAAGGCCCTCAATGCCGTTAACGTGGATGTGATAAGAGAAACAAACAGGGCGCTGGATGAGATCGAGCAGGATTCCACACTCAAGGTGCTCGTCCTGACAGGGGAGGGCGACAAGGCTTTTGTTGCGGGTGCGGACATAAGCCACATGGTGAACCTCTCGCCTATTCAAGCAAGAGAATTCTCTAGAGCCGGCCAGGAGATGCTTTTCCGCCTGGAGAGGCTTCCCATACCCGTCATAGCCTCCGTAAACGGGTTCGCCTTGGGAGGCGGCACCGAGATTGCCATGGCCTGTGATTTCATCTATGCCTCCGACAAGGCCAAGTTCGGCCAACCGGAGATCACCCTGGGAATAATCCCCGGATTCGGCGGAACCCAGCGCCTTTCCAGGCTTGTCGGCAAGGCCATGGCCAAAGAGCTCTGCATGACCGGAGTCATGATCGGGGCCGCTGAAGCAAAGGAAATCGGCCTTGTAAACCGCGTATTCCCTGATGACGCCCTGTGGGATGAAACCATAAAAGCCGCAGGGAAGATCGCTTCCATGGGCAAAGTCTCACTTAAAGCGGTTAAAGATTGCATAGAGCGGGGTTACGATGTTGATCTCAGGGACGGCTGCTACATGGAGTCGGACGCTTTCGGCTTGTGCATGGCAAGCCCTGACGGTAAAGAGGGTATGTCGGCATTTCTGGAAAAGCGGAAGCCTGAGTTCAAAGGGGAACGGTCTTAGTCCAATGAGTCCAACCTTTTTCCTGGGGGGTCCCAATGCCCTTGACGTATAATCGCGAGATGCTCGAGGAAGCCAAGGCGGCCTATGAACGCTGGGATCGTGAAGTAAAGGAAGTTTTCGATAAAAACCCGGAGAGGCTTAAACGGTTCTCCACGGTATCAGACATGGAAATCCGGCGCATCTACACCCCGCTGGACGTTCAGGAACAGGATTTCACTAAGGACATAGGAGCCCCCGGACAATATCCTTTCACTCGGGGTGTCCAACCCACAATGTACCGGGGACGGCTTTGGACAATGCGTATGTTTGCAGGTCTGGGCTCCGCCAGGGACACCAACTCCCGCTTTCACCACTTGGTAAAAGCGGGTCAGACCGGGCTATCCACGGCCTTTGACATGCCTACACTGATGGGTTACGACACCGATTCCCCCCGTGCACGCGGGGAATGCGGCAAGTGCGGGGTTGCCATAGACACGGTCCGCGACATGGAAGAGCTGTTCGAAGGTCTTCCCATCGATCAGATCACCACTTCCATGACGATCAATCCACCTGCCCCGGTGATCTGGGGTATGTACATCGCCATGGCTGAAAACCGGGGGATAGATCGACGTAAACTCGGTGGCACTATTCAGAACGACATGCTGAAGGAATTCATTGCGCAGAAGACCTTCATGTGCCCTCCAAAACCCTCTTTGCGCCTCATAACGGACACGGTTGAGTTCGGCACGAGCGAGGTCCCCCGTTGGAACACAATCAGCATCAGCGGTTATCACATTCGAGAGGCCGGATCCACCGCAGTACAGGAACTGGCCTTTACCCTGGGCGACGGAATCGCGTATGTACAGGCCGCCATTGAAAGAGGCCTCAACGTGGATGATTTCGCCCCCAGGCTCTCGTTTTTTTTCAACAGCCACCTTGACTTCTTCGAGGAGGTGGCCAAGTTTCGTGCAGCTCGTCGAATGTGGGCACGCATCATGGAAGAGAGGTTCCATGCCGAAAAACAGCGATCCTTGTGGCTGAGGTTCCACACCCAGACTGCGGGGTGCTCCCTCACCGCACAGCAGCCCTACAACAACATAGTACGGACTGCTCTACAGGCTCTGGCCGCAGTGATGGGAGGAACACAATCCCTTCATACCAATTCCCTGGATGAAGTCCTTGCCATTCCCACGGAAGAGGCCGCCACAATCGCCCTGAGGACCCAGCAGATCATCGCAGAGGAATGCGGAGCCGCCAACAGCATTGATCCATTGGGAGGGTCTTACATGGTGGAGGCCTTGACCGATGGAATGGAGGAAGAGGCTTTCGATATCATCCATAAAATAGACAACATGGGAGGAATGCTCTCAGCCATTGAAAAGAATTTCCCGCAGCAGGAGATTGCAGATTCGGCTTACCGCTATCAGCAGCAGATCGACCGCAAGGAAAAGACCGTAGTGGGGGTGAACAAGTACGAGACCGAAGAGGAAAGCCTGCCTGTGGAGATCCTTCAGATCGATGAGGAGCTGGAGAGGCTGCAGATCGAGCGTACGGTCCGCATTCGTAATGACAGGAACCATAAGAAGACCATGGAGTGCCTTGAAAAACTTGAGGAAGCCTGTGTGGAAGGGCACAACGTAATGCCGCCGATCATCGAGTCGGCCAAGGCCTATGCCACACTCCAGGAAATGTGCGATGTGTTTCGAAGGGTCTTCGGGGAGTACCGCGACCCCGGCATCTACTAGCATGGGAAAGGTTGCCTATGGAGAGTAACAGAAGAATCAGGGTGATGGTGGCAAAACCGGGACTGGACGGACATGACCGGGGCGCCCGCATCATAGCAAGGGCGTTTAGGGATGCAGGATTTGAAGTGGTTTACTCGGGGCTTCACCAGACACCCGAAGAGATAGTACATGCCGCCGTTCAGGAAGACGTGGACATGATAGGGCTTTCCAGCCTTGCCGGCGCCCACCTTTATCTGTTTCCCGCCGTTGTTGATTCATTGAAGGAAAACAATGCCGGGGATATCCAGGTCATCGGCGGCGGAATCATTCCGGAAGAGGACATCCCCAAGCTGAAGGCTAAAGGCATACGCGAGATATTTACCCCGGGGACCACCCTGGACAGCATAGTTGAGTGGGTTCGTGAGAACGTGAACCCCAAACCATCCTGAGGAAAAATGAATGGGAAATACTTCCACCGGCGAAATAGTCGACAAAGTGATTGCAGGAGACGTTCGCACTGTTGCACGAGTGATTCGGGATATTGATGACGGCATCCCGGCAGTCCGTGACGTGCTCAAGGGCCTTTACCCGCACACGGGTAAAGCCTACGTAATCGGGATAACAGGCGCTCCGGGTGTGGGAAAGAGCACTCTGGTGGATCAGATGATTGCACACCTGCGCGCCGGGGGCAAGAACTTGGGTGTCCTGGCCGTAGACCCCACAAGCCCCTTCAGCGGGGGCGCGATCCTGGGGGACCGGGTCAGGATGCAGCGTCACAGCATGGATAACGGGGTCTATATTCGCTCCCTTGCCACTCGTGGTCATTTCGGCGGGCTTACACAGTCCACACGAAGCGCCATAGACGTCCTTGATGCCATGGGTAAGGACATCATAATCGTTGAAACCGTAGGAGTGGGTCAGGATGAAGTTGATGTGGTGAGGAGCGCACACACCACTGTTATCTGTGTTATCCCGGGTATGGGGGATGATATCCAGGCTATAAAGGCGGGCATCCTCGAGGT
>CAYPSZ010000251.1:0-20609 GCA_964413125.1 uncultured Desulfobacterales bacterium | reverse complement strand
TTAGAAGACGCACAAATGGAAATGTTTAGTGAAATTCAAAGAAATAGAGAAACGGATATACTAAAATTAAGAAGTTCAGATTGACGCCGAGATTGCGGAAAATAGCCATTTCTGGATGGAAACTAACTAAGGTTGCTCAGGAACTGAGGAAAGATCATGGCAAAAAAGATCTTTGGTAGGCCAAAATATCTCAAAGACGCAGTTTATCACTACTGCCCCGGATGCGGTCACAGCATTATTCACCGCCTGGTTGCCGAGGTTTTTGAAGAACTCAACATAGGCGACCGGGTCATAGGGGTCCCGCCGGCCGGGTGCGCGGTGCTGGCTTACAATTATTTCGACGTGGATATGGGAGAAGCCGCGCACGGTCGCGGTGCTGCCGTTGCCACGGGAATCAAAAGGGTTCTTCCCGACAGCATCGTATTCACCTACCAGGGAGACGGAGACATAGCCGCCATAGGGACCGCAGAAACCATTCATGCGGCAAACCGTGGAGAGAATATTACCGTTATATTCGTCAACAACGGCGTGTACGGTATGACAGGCGGGCAGATGGCCCCCACCACTTTGTTGGGACAGAAATCGACCACTACGCCGGGGGGCCGGGACCGCCTTCGTGACGGGATGCCCCTGGATCTAAGCAGGATGCTGGCCGTGACGGGGGGAAGCGCTTACATTGAGCGAACCGCGGTACACACCCCCAAGCATATCCGGCGAACCAAGAAAGCAATTACCAAGGCCTTCAAGATCCAGATGAAAGGACTTGGATTCACATTGGTGGAGATCGTTTCTCAGTGCCCTACGAACTGGAAGATGTCTCCCGTGGATTCGTGTCGCTGGATCGAGAAATCCATGCTGCCGGCTTACCCTCTTCAAGTCATAAAGGACGAGGTGGGCGACATCTGATCGAGGCATTCGGAAGGACATGGGTCTATGATTAAAGAAACAATTTTTGCGGGGTTCGGGGGCCAGGGGGTCCTCATGATGGGGTATGTTTTCGCTGTGTCGGTTATGAGAGACGGCATGCACGTAACCTACCTCCCCTCTTACGGGGCAGAGGTTCGCGGGGGGACCGCCAATTGCACGGTGGTGGTCTCGGATGAGGAAATCGCCTCACCCGTCTCATCGTCTCCCGACCATGTCATCGTTATGAACAATCCATCATTACTTCGATACCAAGGCATGATCAGATCGGGCGGGACCATGATGATCAATGAGAGCCTTGTGGAAGCGGAACCGGCCCGTGATGATGTGGAGGCGGTGCGAGTCCCGGTCACTGAAATCGCCAATGAGCTTGGCAGCGCGCGTATTGCCAACATGATAATGCTCGGTGCCTTTGCAGCTAAATCGGGACTTACCACACTCGACTCACTGATGAACGGACTCACTGAAATCGTCAAAGGCAAAAAGGCCTCCATCATGGAACTCAATAGAAAAGGCATGGAACGAGGCGCTCTGTACGCAACCAAGAGCCTCTAAACACGTCGGGACCGCTGCCGGCGTTCACATCAGCGGACGCCTGAATGACCGGTGCCCTAAAGGACGGATGCCCATGAAAAGCGTCAAGGAAATCGAACTGACTCTGAAAAACGAGCCCGGCCGTCTCTCGGAAATCACCGATCTGCTCGGCACGGGCCGCATAAGACTCGTTGCCTTTTACGTGTCAACCCGAGGAGACGAAGGAAGGTTGAATTTTGTGGCCGACAACCCGGACAAGGCCATCAATCTGCTCTCCACAGCAGGCCATATACTGCAGACCCATGACGTGATAGCCTGTGAAATCCCCAATCACCCTGGCGGATTCAGTGCGGTTCTCAGACCGCTCAAGGAAGCCGGCATCAATGTTGACTATGTATACCCCTGCCTTTCCGCCGGCAATAATACCGTGCTCATTGTCCGGGCGCATCCGGTGGAAGATGCCATACGTTGGCTTGAAGGGGATTGGATCCGGGTCCTTGGCGAAGAGACCTATGCCTTGTAACTCATATGCACGAAATGTCCATAGCCCGGAATCTCGTGGAGATCCTGCGGGAAGAGTTGGAAAAAGCGGGCGCCGGGAATCTTAGGACAGTCCGGCTGGAAATCGGCCGTTTGTCGGCCATCGTGCCGGACGCCCTTTCCTTCGGATTTCAGGTGATGACCACCGGTACGGAATTGGAGGGGGCCGAGCTCATCATGGACATCATCCCCCTTTGCTGTATATGCAGGGAATGCGGGGGCCGATTTGAGGTGGAGGATTACAGGTTTCTTTGTCCCCTTTGCGGAGGAGAACAAATCGATACCTTATCGGGCCGTGAGCTCTCAGTCAAAGAGATCACAGTGGATTAAGCGCCCGGTTATTACCCGGCCGGGACCGGCGAGCAGGAAACCTCCTCCCTCCTGAACAGTTTACACTTTAATCTGCTTCAGCAACATCAACCGGGACATTTCCCGTCGGGAAGAGATGCCGGAGACTCCATGAAAACCATTTCCGTGGTGCGTGACATCCTTGAGGCAAATCATCGAATCGCCCGGCAGAACCGCTCAATCTTTAAAGAACACGGGATTTTTGCAATAAATCTAATGAGCTCGCCGGGTTCGGGCAAGACCACCCTTCTTGAAAAGACCATCGACGCCCTTAAAAACGACATGGGCATAGGGGTGATCGAAGGGGACATCCAGTCCTCATTCGACGCGGAAAGAATCGCCCGCAAAGGAGTGCAGGTTGTACAGATCAACACGGGAGGAGCCTGCCACCTGGATGGAAACATGATTTGCCAGACGTTTGGAGCCTTTGACTTCAACCGGATCGACCTTCTTGTGGTTGAAAACGTGGGAAATCTGGTCTGTCCGGCCGAGTTTCAGGTGGGTGAGGACATAAAGGTCATGATCCTGAGTGTTACTGAAGGAGAAGACAAACCAGCCAAATACCCCCTCATGTTTCGCGAGTCCGGTGTGCTCCTGATCAACAAGACGGACCTTTTGCCCCACCTGGACTGCAGAATCGAAGACATCCGACGGGAGGTCTTCAAGGTCAATCCTGGAATCACCGTCTTTGAAGTTTCCTGCAAGACCGGCGAGGGGCTGGAAGGTTGGTTCGACTGGCTGCGGCACAGCGTAAGGGCTTCCAAAACTCCGTGAAGACC
The DNA here is from genome assembly GCA_964413125.1 of uncultured Desulfobacterales bacterium. Classification (GTDB taxonomy): domain Bacteria; phylum Desulfobacterota; class DSM-4660; order Desulfatiglandales; family HGW-15; genus JAIPEI01. Next base: position 17,484 of record CAYPSZ010000251.1, on the reverse strand, counting down.
CTTCCGTTTCTTCTCCGATTCCTTATTGCAAGGCCCGGCGGCCTGTATTATGCTCCTGCCCCGTCCCGCATCAGGAGTTGGTTCTTGCCATGCCGCGGTCCGGGGCTGTTGTTTTGAGGGGGGAAAAAATGGGACCATTTATTCCAAAGCGGATGTTTTTTACAAAAGGCGTGGGAATTCATCGCAACAAGCTGCAAAGCTTCGAGCTCGCTTTAAGAGATGCAGGGGTGGAACGCTGCAACATCGTAACAATTTCCAGTATCTTCCCGCCGGATTGCAGGTTGATTCCAAGAGATTCAGGGATAAATGACCTTCAACCGGGGCAAATAACTTTTACGGTAATGGCCCGTAACAGCACTAATGAGCCTAATCGTCTTATATCGGCCGCCGTCGGCCTGGCCCGACCCAAGGATGCACAGCAATACGGCTACATAAGCGAACATACTGCATTCGGAGAAACCATGAGGAAATCCGCGGACTTTGCAGAGGACCTCGCTGCAACCATGCTGGCCTCCACTATGGGTATCGAGCTGGACCCCGATGTTGCCTGGGATGAACGTAAACAGCTTTACAAGGTCGGGAAACGCCTCTTCGTGACCAAGAGCATGGCCCAGTCGGCCAGGGGCAACAAGAAAGGCCATTGGACCACGGTCCTAGCGTGCGCGGTAATGCTGCTCACATGACGGAGACAGGCGCCTTCTTAGGATCACCTATCCCCGAACGAAGAGCCACCTCTTATGAAAACGCGCAAATCCTGCTTCGAAAAAAACCCCGACATCCTTCCACCCTCTCTTAAAAGGGGAATGAGCGTCCGAGACCTGTTGGAAACACTCGGCAGAACTTCATTCGAGGCCCGCAACGTCTTCATGGCCGCACGCCTTTTCGAACGGATGCTTAAGGAAGATGACGTAGTCTGGCTGGGCATCGCAGGAGCCGGAATAGCAGGAGGCATGGGCGGCATGGTTATCTCCCTTATGGAGGCGGGCTTCCTGAACGTGATCTGTTCAACCGGAGCACAGGTCTACCACGATCTTCACTTCGCCTTCGGTCTGCCTGTCAAGGCCGTGTCACCGCATCAGGACGACGATGAGCTCAGACGCAGGGGCGACACGCGTATCTACGACATCGGCATCCGAGAGTTTGAGACACTGGAGGCCCAGGACGAAATACTTCGTGAATTCGTCCGCGAGCGCTGGCGTGAAGACCTCTCCTTCGGGCCGCTTTCCTCATGGGAGTTCAACTCGGCCCTTGGCCGCTGGGTCCTTGAAAGAAGTCCCCACCCTGAACGAAGCTTTACAGCTGCTGCGGCGCGGCTTGGTGTCCCGGTTTTCTGGGATTCTCTTGCCAACCATTCCATAGCTATGAACCTGGTCCTCACCGACAGGGAGGGCTTTCCCGTAGCCCTGTCAGCACAGAAGGACATCCTCGATTCCGCCGCCGTAGTATTTGAGTCGAAGCGCACAGGATTCCTGGAGTTGGGAGGAGGCGGGCCAAAAAACTTCATACAGCAGACCGGCCCCTTCATCAGCCAGATTCTCGGATCGGATTTCAAAGGAGCCGATCGCGGCCTGCAGATCGGAACGGCCATGGAGCGGGAAGGAAGTCTTTCGGGCTGCACGTTCGGAGAGGCCGTGACATGGGGCAAATATCGTGAAGCCGAAGCGGAAAATCTGGTCCAGATCTGGGGTGAGTACAGCGTCATCTTCCCTCTTCTCGCCGCATACGCCCTTGAAACCTGCAATGACCGGCCGGCAACTGACCTGGTCTCCCGGATGCCCGCCATGACAAGACGGATCGAGGAGGCCTTTTGAAAACCCATCCCTTAACGTTTCTGGATCCAGGCCTGGAGTACAGCGATCCGGCCCGGGCGGCGGTGGTGGTGCTTCCGGTGCCTTATGAGGGGGGGCTGTCCTGGGGCCGAGGAGCGGCCATGGGGCCGGAGGCCGTGCTCGAGGCGTCCGCGGAACTGGAAACTTACGATCATCCGCTTCGCTTCGAGCCATGCCGCATGGGAATTGCCACCATGGCGTCTCCCGACGACCTGTCATCTGCCGGCGCCATGATCTCTTCGGTGAGAAGGAGTATGAGGGCCATACTGGAAAAAGAAAAGTTCCCCGTGGTTCTCGGAGGGGACCACTCTGTCAGCATAGCGGTTTTTCAAGAGCTGTACGCCAAGTACGGCCGACTTTCGGTTGTTCAGGTGGACGCCCACGCCGATCTTCGTGAAAGCTACAGGGGAGACCGGCTCAGCCACGCATGCATTATGGCCCGAATTCGAGAGCATACCGAGGACACGCTTCAGATCGGTATCAGAAGCCTCTGCCGCGAGGAGGCGGATCTTATCAGCCGCGAACATATCCCGGTCTGCTTCATGGAAGATTTGCGGTCCGGGGCCTTCGACCTTAAAGAAGCCGTCAGCCGGCTGCCTGATCCCGTATTCATCACTGTGGATGTAGACGCCCTGGACTGGAGCGTTGTGAAAAGCACGGGAACCCCCGAACCCGGCGGATTGCTGTGGCACGAGGCGATGGACCTGCTGGCCTTGCTCTTTAGCGAACGGGATGTCGCAGGGTTCGATGTGGTCGAACTGAGCCAGGAACCGCCCGACAGGAACTCGGCCTTTGCCGTGGCCAAGCTTGCTTACAAAATGCTGGGCTATAAGCTCGCTTCCGCTGTCGCAGCCGGGCGCACCGGCTGGCCTGAATATCCTTCCGGCCCTATCCTGGCCCAAGCAGGATCGAACGGCATTCCTCAACTAAGCGGACCGGCAGAAAAACGGTGAGCAGACAAAGGAGACGGCAGGTTGGGGATCCAACCCCTGAGACACCCATCCAGCACACGTCCGGCCATATGGCTTCTCAAGTGGCGGGGAAAGAGCCTGGTGGTGAAGGACTACAGATGCAACGGGATCCTCTTCAGGAATACCATGGGAAGATTCCTGGTGTGGCGGGAGGCCCGGGCTCTTAAAAGGCTTAGCGGACTCACCGGCATCCCCGAATTCCGCGGAAGCGTGCAAGGGCTGGCCCTGATTATGGACGCCGTCCCCGGCCGGGCAGTGGAAGGCCTTGAATTCAAAGAACCTCTTCCCTGTGACTTTTTCTACAAGCTCCGGGATCTCGTCAATGAATTCCACGAACGGGGGATCGTTCACTGCGACCTTAAGCGGGCCCCTAACATTCTGCTGGGACAAGACGGGGGCCCCTACATAGTGGACTGGTCCGCAGCCATTTCAGCCACCGAACTCAGACCGTTTCCATTATCCCTGGTTTACCGCCGTTTTCTCCTGGACGACCTGAACGCCGTGGTCAAACTCCAGCTCAAACACAGGCCCGGGGAGGTCTCTCCAGAGGAAGTATACAGGTACCAACATCGCGGATCTCTGGAAAAGGTCGCCCGCCGGATCCGAGACAAGGCCCGTATACTGCTTCAGCGCATTGCTTAGCCGAGGCATACCCTTCGAACACGGCATTGCACGACCGGAAAAGGTCAACACCCCTATCAATGTGATGTCAGGCATACAATGATCTTGTCGGCCGCCCCCCTGCCGAGGGCCAGGCGTGTTGTGCCGTGCCCGACTATTAGGCGCCCCTGTCCGTTATTGCTTATTACTTCCAACTCATCCCCGCGACGGAGTCCCAAAGAAGCAAGGCGGCCCTGGGCGCTCCTCCCACCCGTCATGTCCCGGATGGCGACACGTTCTCCCGGTTTCGCCTGGGAAAGGGGGATCAAGGGTTGCTGCCTGGCCAGGCAATCAGAGCAAATCCCGTAAATCTCCATCTTGTGCTGGAGCATGTGGAAGCCGCAATCACCGGCGATACGGGCCTGAAGGGCCTCCATCTCGGGATTGCTGAACTCGCTGATGCGGCCGCATTTAGTGCAGATTATATGATCATGATGACGACCCAGGTGTCGATGCTCAAACCGCGGGGGTTGGCCTTCAAACTGCTTCTTCTGGGCAAAGCCTTGTTCCACCCATCGATTCATGCACTGGCGGACAAACTCCGTGTCGTAATCATACCCTTTCTCTCTCAGAGCTTCCACGAGGTCCTGCAGCGTAATATGATCTTCTTTCTCAAGAAAGACATCGATAATATTGAGGCGGTCCTCAACCCGCCCTATTTCATCCCCCATAATCAGGGAACGAAAGTTCTCCTTTTCGTAGCGATTTTCATTGCTCATTGGTTTCTGTTGTTCCCCAGTACGAATTTGATTTTTGAATCACGTTAATCATGCTCCAGCCCGAGGCAAGAACCTAATGATCGCACGGAGCCGGATGAATCCCATCCGAAACATATCAACCTCAAGGTCATTCAGACCCGTTCCTTGAGGTACCCCAGATATCCATGGATGGAATTCACCATAAAATACCTTTCCCTGGTCTGAATGACAGGGTCCAGGGTCAAAAAGCTCTTTAGCTCCGGGTCACCCTTCATAAGCGCCTTGAGGCAGAGTTCCGCGTCCGCATCCGGACTCCCATGCAAAAGTGATGAGAGTATATCCCGCCAGCGTAGCAGTTGATTGCGATATCGCGTAAGCATTCGAAGGGAGTGCTCATTTCTTCCAAAATGAGCGTAGCACAAGACCTGTTCTTCCATACCCATCATACGCTCTACGCTCGCAAGGGATTCTTCCAGGTAAAACCTGGGAGGCGTTGCAGGACGCAGCAGTTCCCGTCCCTGAAAACGGATGTAGTTTCCCGCGGCCTCCCCTGCGAAAAGAAAGCCGTTATAACCAAAACTTATGTGATGAGGTGCATGACCGCGCGTCTCAATTACTGTGAGGCCCGGAATCCGCACCATGTCATGTGGAATCAAGAGCTCCTTTGAGACCGGATGAAGCATGCCGAAGGCATCGGCCATGTCGCCCAAAACCTTCCTGCTCCCCGCCCACAGCCTTTCAGGGTCCACCAGATGCGGCATCGCCCTTCGATGACAGACCACCTTGGTTCCCGGATATTCTGCAAGGATCCGGGCCAACCCCCCTGCGTGATCCAGATGAATGTGTGTCAAGAGCACATAATCGATTTTATGCAATCCCCGATCATCAAGTCTTTCCAACAGGACGTCAGCCGAGCTTGCCGGTCCGGTATCCACAAGAAATGTCATTTCACCGCGGACCGCCCAGGCGCCGAAGAAACCTTGAAATCCGGGACGGCCAAACGGGATTTCCAGAAGTTCAACCTCGGGGGGCGGTCCGGTGGAAGGCTGCATATTCACGCTATCCCTCCTGCTTCAGGACTCGGTAAACGTCCCCGATAATGGTTTTTGAGACTCTCGCCATGGCTCGGCTCGTGGCTTCCGTAAAGGCCCTGGGGTTTTTCCGGGCACAGGGTTCAGTCTCACTGTATGTCCCCTGGAACACCACCTTTCGGCTCGAATCAGGCTCAGCCTGTGCGGTGAGTATGATACTGAGCGTCAGAACGGCCTCCCATTGCTCGGTCCCGTCCAGTTCAAACAGCTCTTCCACGATTCCCTCCAGGACAAAGGAAGCGGGGAAACGGCTCCCTCCGGGGAAAACGCCCCGAAAGAGCCCTGAATCACGGAAGTCGCGATATAGAAAGTGTGCGATCAAGTCACCGGGGTTTGCGCGCCACCTATGATAATTATAAGTCTCCCTGGTGAAATCTTTATCACGATAAACAATCCGGCTTGTGTTGTAAGGGGGTGCCACACTGAACCGCTCCACCCGCACTACAGCCTGGATCGGATCAAGCCCCGGGATACGAGGCGCAGGATACTCAAAGACATAGTGATCGATCCGCTCTTGTGGTTTTCCCATGCCGGTACACCCTATCAGAGGGAGCGCCATGAGTGTGGTCAAAACCCATAGGTTTGCTTTCATGCTCATGATCCTTTTAACCCTTGGCTATTCTTCCAGGTCACGTCGGGGAGGTGGCCTGCCGAACAGTAGTTGCGAAGGCTGATCCAACAAGCTTTCGGTGATACGTTCCAGATTTTCCGAGGCCTTTTCCAGGTTCTGGGCGACATTAAGCAGGTGGCGACGGAGATCCGCGACTGAGGCGTCTGCGATCCCGACCAAATGGGCCCCTTTCTCCATTAAGAGATCAGCGTTTTCCATGGCACGGCCGAAACCGTCCAGGGCCTGCTCAATGGTCTGCCGCTTTTCTCTGACTATGCCATCCACCCTGTCAAGCGTGTTGCCCGCCGTTGCCACAGCCTGGCCGGCATCTTTGAAGACGCTGTCAGCAGACCCCACCGCCGCACCCACGGAATCCACGATTGGAATCCACCGTTGCGGATCCAGTATGCGATTAAGATCGGCAATCGTCTTCCGGACACCCATGGAAATCTTCTTCACTTCAGCCTCTTCCATGGTCAGCTCGGCTCTGTCCAAGGCCGTGGCCGCCTTTCCCAGCGCCACCTTCAGCCGGTCCGACACCCCCTTTAGATCAAGATCCCTCACCTGCTTGATAACGTCATCGATCCCGCGCATGATTTCGGCGATGTCCGAAGGCTTGGATGGAATAACCCGGTGTTCTGTGGGAAAACCCAGATCAAGGGCGCGCACCTCCTCGTCAACACCGACCCTGTCCAGCTCAACAAAGACGAGGCCCGTGATGCCGACGTTCTTCAGTTGTGCAATGGTGTCGCGTCCCACCTCCTGTCCGGTCTCAACCTTGAGCAGGACCTCGATAAGCCTGGAGTCGGGGGCTACGCCTATACTCTCCACACGCCCGACAGAGACTCCGCGGTACTTCACCGGAGACCCGACATCCAACCCCTGCACGGATTCATCGAAATAGGTCACATAAAAATCCCCTTTCTGGAAAAGGCTGGACATCCCAATCCAGATTATCCCCAGAACTGCAATACCGATTCCTGTGAGAGCAAATAACCCGACGCTGAATTTGGTCTTTTGTGAAGCCATTTACGGTTACCTTTTCACCCGGGCCTCAGGTTTCAGCGAGGCGGTTGAAGAACTGCTTGACGAATCGGTTCTGACTGTGATCACGGAGATATCCAGGATCTCCCTCGGCGATTATACCCTTCACGTGTTTGTCCAGCATGATGACGCGCTGGGCTATCTTGAAAATGCTCTGAAGCTCGTGGGTCACGATGACCATGGTGGTTCCCAGGCTACGATTAACATGAAGGATCAGGTTGTCCAGCTCGGCAGAAGTAACAGGATCAAGCCCGGCTGACGGCTCATCGAAAAAGAGGATCTTGGGGTTGAGGGCCATGGCCCTTGCAAGGCCGGCCCTTTTCTTCATTCCACCGCTGATCTCTGAAGGAAGATGGCTTTCAAAGCCTTCCAATTGGACAAGGCCGAGCTTCATCCTGACCAGGGCCGCCACCGATTTGGCCGGGAGATCCGTGTATTCAAGAATGGGCAATGATACGTTCTCCCCCAAGGTCATGGAGCCGAAAAGTGCGCCGCTCTGATAAAGGACTCCGATCTTTCTGATAATCCGCTGAAACTCGTCCTCATCGCATCTGTATATATCATCCCCGTCGATAATCACATCTCCGGCCATGGGGCGTATGAGTCCGATGAGATGTTTCAGCAGGGTGCTCTTTCCGCAACCGCTTCCACCAAGTATGACAAAAATCTCTCCCTCATATACATCAAAGGAGATGTTGTGAAGGATGACCGCGTCCTCCCCATAACCGGCGGTCAGGTTTCTGACTTGAATGATCGCTTTGCGCCGCATAACCTTATGGACCAAAAAGCCTTTCCGGATGGGCACCACCTAGCCCCAATACACCCGTATAACGGCGAATATAGAATCGGCCAGGATTATGAGAAACAGGCTGCTGACCACGGCTGAAGTGGTTGCCTTTCCCACTGAATCCGCACCGCCGCGGACCTGAAATCCCCTGAGACACCCCACCCATACGATGAGCATGGCAAAGATGGAACTCTTGACAAAACTCCACACGATATCGCGAAGCCCAAGGAAACGCACCGTTTCCATGATGTAGGCTTTGGGCGTCAGGTCCAACATGAAAACTCCCACCAGCATTCCGCCTGAAATGGAGAAGACGTCGGAAAACACTGTAAGCAGAGGTACCATCACCACCGAAGCTATCATCTTGGGAACAACAAGGAACCTTGTGGGATCGAGCCCCATGGTGAAGAGGGCGTCCACCTCCTCTGAGACCTGCATGGTCCCTATCTCGGCAGCAAAGGCGGAGCCGGAACGACCCGCCACAATGATAGCCGTCATAACAGGACCCAGTTCCCTGACCATGGCAAGGGCTACGAGGGATGCAACGTAGATGTCCGCCCCAAACTGTTTGAGCTGAACAGAGGACATAAAGGCCAGGATCATGCCCAGGAGCATGCTGATCAGCCCCACTATGGGGAGGGCGTCGAATCCGATCTTCTGCATGGAGAGAAGAGTCTCTTCCTTGCGCAATGTTGCAGGATACCGAATCACATAGAGCAGCGCCAGGATAACCGAGCCCACAAAAGAAATCATGTACCTGATATCAACGATGGTTTCCAAAGTGGACTCGCCCAATCGCTCCAGCACACCAGGCCTGGGTTTCTTCCTGAGCATTGCATCGCGGCCCGGTTTGTCGAACTGGAAAACGGACAGGGTACGCCGGACATTGTCGCTTGCATTCACGAGGTAGAAACCGGCCTTGGCCTTTTCCATGGCCTCCCTCAGCTCCATGAGGACAAGGGACCCGAAATCATCAAGATAGTCCACTCGCTCCAGATCCACTGTAAGGGAGGTGGGGGTTCCATGGGCCAGCATTTCCCTGACACTTCGAAGCATCTCTCCTGCGCGATCAACATCCATACGGCCGTCAATGGAAAGGATCAATCCCCCATCCTCCTGACGGTCTATCTGAAAATATGAAGGCAGTTTGATTTTTGATTTCTTCACGTCAAAAGATTCTATATGGCCAGCCCTGTCTAAAACCCTCTGAACCGGAACCTTGCCAGGATATCTTCGTCCACACCATAAACATCCTTGATGATTTCACTGTTCATCTGGAAAAGAAGCCACCCAACAAAGCCGTCGTTTCGTTCAAATTTGAATGCCACCTCCAGCCCTCGGTATCCCATGGGGTGTTCCCTGGTCATGCGATAAAGGGTCAGTACACGGTGGATGGATTCATCCGAGCCTCTAAAAGTTATACCTGCATAGCTGTTCCCTATCATCCCATCCATTTCTTCGGGATCCATGAGGGTGCTGTAAACATCAAAAACGCGTTTTTCGTCATCAAGCAGGATCAACCCTCTATAAGGCGTTACATCGCCTTCCTGTATCTGGAAAAACTCTCGCATTATGCTGCTGGTTCCGCTTCGGTCCCTCGCTTCGAAGGCCTCGCCAAGAAGGGATCGAAGCAACATAAAGTCCTTACCCAGCTGATTTTTGAGTTCCTGCTTCTTGACGTCCATGGGCAGGTGCCCCTTATTCAGATAGGGATAGGCAAAAAAAAGACCTCCGGCCCCAAGGCCCGCAACAAGGATTAAGGGAAGCACCCAGTTCCGAATCCAGCGGTATCTCTGTTCCACCTTTTGAGCATGCGTGACATCCCTGCCTATGGAAAGGACACCCTGGAAGTTGTGGTGTCCGTCGTAAAGAACATTCATGCTCGTAGATACGCTGCGAAGACCCTTGTGAGGGTGCCGAACCATCAGTACTCTTTCCTGTACTGAGAATTCCTCCTGGACAAGAGCCAGATACTCTCTGTACTGCATGGGATCTTCGTAAATCTCCTCCACGGACTTGTGTCTCATGGCGTCCCACTCCCTCCCATAGAGGCGAGTGGCGGCGGCGTTCCACGACAAGACAAGACCCTTGCGGTCGGTGAGAACCACCGCGTCGGGGATCTGATCGTAAAGCTCATTGAGCCCATACACGACCCTGCTTGCCTCTTCCAGTCGTCCAGCCAGATATCCGGCTATTTCCCACATGACTTCGGGGAAATCCTCCAGTACGGCATTGATCCTGTCCGGCGGAATAACGATGGCGCTCACATCGGTCTTGGCTTTGACGGTGGCGGAGCGCCTGGACCCCAAGAACAGGCTCATTTCTCCGAACAGGGCCCCCTGTCCTTTGATCTCGGAGATCTTCTTCTGTCCCTTAAGAACGTCCAGTTCTCCGGACACGAGGATATAGAGTTCCTGACTGACATCAGACTCAAGAAAAAGGATCTGACCGGCTTTGAAGTGGGTCAGATACTTTTTCAACTCCGGGTTTTCCATGAGGTGTTTCAGCATGGGGGGAAAACCTCTTTCCCTCTGGCTTCCCGAACTGGGATCGGGATCTCTACTTCACTTTGAGCAGGTTATTCACCTTCCTGACACCATGTGTTTCCAAGGCGATCTGCTCGGCTCTATCCCTCTGTTCAGGGATGTTAACGGCCCCCGTAAGAGTGACCTCGCCCTGAAAGACCCTCACCCCTATGGCAAACCCTTGGAGAACCGAGTCATGGACCAGTTTGGCTTTCACCTTGGTCTTTATAGTGCCGTCATCAACCACCTGTCCCACGGAACGCCCCGCCGGTGTGCTGCAGCCGACAGCTGCCAAAGCAAAAACCGCAATACAAAAGAACACTGCCGTTCTTATGAGTCTATGACGCATTCTACTCACCTCCGTTCATCAAAGATGTGATTTCAGCCCTTTAACCCTTCCTCCGGGGTAAAGGCCACAACATCGTCAATTTTCTTGGAATCCGCCAGGAGCATCACCAGCCGGTCCAAACCCATGGCCATGCCCGCAGCCTCCGGCATGCGCCCCACAGCCCTTAGAAAAGCCCTTTCAGGGATCGGAAAGGCCTTACGCCCAAACCTCTTTCGTTCTTCCAAGTCTTGCTGGAATCTCCGGAGCTGTTCATCCGGGTCAACAAGCTCTGAAAACCCGTTTGCGATCTCCATCCCACCCATGTAAAGCTCCACCCGTTCGCAGACTTCCGAATCATGGGCGCACAGCCTGGACAGGCAGGCCATTGAGGAGGGGTAGTCATGGAGAAACACGGGCTTGGGCATTCCCAGCCGGGGCTCCACATGGGTCACAAGGGTTTCGTCAAACCGCTCCGAGGATAAGGCCTCTTCCAGTGGCTCCGGCGAGTATCTTTCAAAGGCGGCGGCCACGGTCATCTTCTTCCAAGGGGGAGCCAGGTTGACCCTGTTTCCCAGATATGTCAGGGCAGGTCCCAAATCAAGACACCTTGCCACATTTATGAGCAAATCCTCACACTCCTCCATAAGCCCATGATAGTCAGTACCTGCCCTGTACCACTCCAGCAAAGTAAACTCAGGCAGATGCCTTTCCCCCCTTTCGCAATTGCGAAAGCACCTCGCCACCTGGAAGATTCTGGGATGACCCGCCGCCAGGAGCCGTTTCATGTAGACTTCGGGTGACGGTTGAAGCACCCCGGTTGAGGTCTCGATGAATTGAATGTGAGGCTCCGGAATAGGCGCTGAGACCATTATGGGAGTCTCCACTTCCAGATAATCGCGGGATGCAAAATACTGCCTTACGGCTCCAAGAAGCCGCGCGCGCAACCTGAGTGTCCTCCCTTTCCAGGCAGGCGGCGAACCCGGGCTCTCAACCGTTTTATTCCTTGACCCTGGTGACATAGTCCCCGGTCCGTGTATCCAGGGTGATGCGGGTGCCTTCCTCCACAAAAGGAGGCACCCGGAGAGTGTAGCCCGTCTCAAGGGTCACCGGCTTGCTGTCTCCGGAGACGGAATCACCCTTGGCCCAAGGATCCGCTCGGGTCACAGTAAGATCGACGAAGTGGGGAAGCGTAATACCTATGGGGGTGATGTCGAAAAAAAGGATATCAACCTCCAGGTTGTCGGTGAGATAGTATCTGGCTTCCCCCACCTGACTTTCATTTAGTGTGGACTGCTCATAGTTCTCCACATCCATGAATACGTACTCATCATCCTGGTTGTAGAGGTACTGCATCCGACGTTCCTCGAGGTTGGCCGGCTCAAACGTGTCTCCGGAGCGATAAGTGCGATCAAGGATCGCCCCGGTGATCATGTTCCTCAGTTTGCATCGGTAAAGGGCCTGCCCCTTACCCGGTTTGGCGAACTGAAAGTCGATAATCACGTAAGGCTCTCCCTCGAGTTGGATCTTGAGGTTCTTGCGCAGGTCACTGGCACTGTACATGGCTTGGTTCTTCCCCTTTCTGCTCTAATGAGAGTTACTCATCCGGAATATATTTGAAACCGAAGCCAAGGTCAAAGGGGAAAGGCATTCTTTCGATTCTCATTTTACCCTTGAATAACTTTTCCCGGTTCATCTATAACCATAACCTAATAGGGGCCGGACTTTGAATGGCATGGGTCAGCCCGGCGCGGCCTCACACGCGGGATGGAATCTTTTCTTTTCCACCGCCTGGAGGCCACCGAACCCCTAAGCGCCGCAGCGGCCCTTTTATGAAAGGAAACCAATCCATGAAGCTGGCAGTCAGCGGCAAGGGAGGAGTTGGAAAAACCACCTTTTCCGCTTTACTTATCCGGACATTGGCCGACCAGGGCAAAAAAGTCCTGGCAATCGACGCCGACCCGGACGCCAATCTAGCCCAGGCCCTGGGAATTGACATGGCGGCCGAGATCACGCCCATTTCTGAAATGACGGCGGTAATCGAGGAACGAACCGAGGCAAAAGTTGGAACCATGGGCTCCTTTTTCAAGCTGAACCCAAAGGTGGACGATCTGCCCGAAAAGCTTTCCGTGGAAATCGACGGGATCAAGTTGATGGTGCTGGGTGGCGTTAAAACAGGCGGCGGGGGGTGCATATGCCCTGAAAGCACGCTCCTGAAATCCCTGGTCCGTCACATCGTTCTGGCCCGGGACGAGGCCATAGTGCTGGATATGGAGGCCGGGCTCGAGCATCTTGGTCGCGGTACGGCCATGGCCGTGGATAGACTCCTTGTTGTTGTGGAACCCGGCAGGCGAAGTCTGGAGACGGCCAGGCACATCCAAAAACTTGCCGGGGACATAGGTCTGAGTAAACTGGGTTTCGTGGGAAACAAGATCCGCTCACCGAGCGACGAGTCCTTTCTGAAGGATAACCTGCCCGACTTGGAGTTTGTGGGTTTCATCCCCTTCTCAACCCGGATAATCGAGGCGGACCTGGAAGGAAGGCCTCCTTATGAGAAGGATCCCGCCGCCTTGGAAGCGGTCAAAGCCATGCTGGGCAGACTTAAGGAAGCCTCGTGATACGGACATCAACCAACACTTCATGACACCCTGCTCAGAGGGGTACAGGAACCGGAGAAAGATTATGACAAACCGAATTCACAATTTCAATGCCGGCCCCGCCGCCCTGCCTCTTGAAGTCTTGGAGCGGATTCAAGAAGAATTCCTGGACTTCAAGGGCTCCGGCATGAGCGTTACGGAAATAAGCCACCGAAGCCCCTTGTTTGACGAGGTTATGGATGAGGCCATTGTTAGAACCAAACGTCTTTTGGGTTTGAGTGACGAATTTGATGTCTTGTTCATCCAGGGAGGGGCCAGCCTGCAATTCTGCATGATCCCTATGAACTTCTCAGTTCCAGGAAAACCCCTGGACTACATCGACACGGGGACCTGGTCCACCAAGGCAATCAAGGAGGCAAGGATCCAGGGCAGGGATGTGCGGGTTATCGGATCCAGCGAGGACCGGAATTATTCATACATCCCCTGGGGGTTCGAGGAGGACGGAGAGGCCTCATATCTGCATTTCACATCCAATAACACCATCAAGGGGACTCAATGGCCTAGGTTTCCTGAAGCCTTAGAGGTTCCGCTGGTCTGTGATATGAGTTCCGACATCATGAGTCGTCCTTTCGACCCGAAGCCGTTCGGTCTTATATACGCGGGTGCGCAGAAGAACATCGGACCCGCCGGCTCAGCCATGGTGATCGTTCGTAAGGACATGCTCCACCGAGTCCCCAAGGATATCCCCACCATGCTCAGGTACACCACTTTCTCCGAAAAGAACTCCATGTACAACACGCCCGCCTGTTTTGTTATCTACACGGTGAGTCTGGTCCTCAGGTGGGTGGAGGAGAAGGTGGGCGGGTTGGAAAAAATGGATCGGCTGAATCGCGACAAGGCCGGGATTCTCTATGAAGCCCTGGATGAGTCGGACTTTTATCAAGGCACCGCGGATGTGGACAGCCGTTCTCTGATGAATGTTACGTTCAGGTTGCCCGGTGAAGACCTGGAGGGCTTATTTGTAAAGGAGGCAGGTGCCGCCGGCATGGGAGGCTTGAAAGGACACCGCTCTGTGGGAGGATGTCGCGCCTCCATTTACAACGCCACCGGTATTGAAGCCGTAAAGGACCTTGTGGATTTCATGAAGGAGTTTGAAAGAAGAAACGGGTAAAAAAGCGATTATTGATTTCCTCGGGTCTCTTGGTGGTTAGACTTTGGAATTCCTTCATATAACGGCAAAATCTTAGATTTGAGAGCGGGGGGAAAAGGATTGAAACGGGAAAAGATCGCGGACGTCATGAGGCCCGAGCGGGTCGGCTCCCGAGTCATGGTTTGCGGATGGATACGCACCAGGCGTGACTCCAAGGCCGGATTCTCATTCCTGGAGTTGAATGACGGGTCCCGCATGAAAGGGCTTCAAATAATTGCAGACGGCGGCCTGGCCAATTACAGGGACGAAATTCTCAAACTCCAGAGCGGAAGTTCCGTTCAGGTCACAGGTGAAATCGTCGCTTCTCCCGGCAAGGGTCAGGAGGTGGAGTTACACGCCCTGGAGGTTCGCGTCCTGGGATGGACCGATCCATCCGAGTATCCTTTGCAGAAAAAGCGTCACTCCTTCGAGTTCCTCCGCAGTATCGCCCACCTGAGGCCCAGGGCCAACACTTTCGGCGCGGTTGCCCGTGTTCGAAACGCCATGAGCATGGCGGTTCACCGTTTCTTTCAGGATCGTGGTTTTGTCTATCTTCATACCCCCATCATATCAGGGAGCGATTGCGAAGGCGCCGGTGAGATGTTCCGGGTAACGGCCTTGGACCTGGAAAACCCGCCAAAAAGGGACGGTCGTATCGATTTCACCCGGGACTTCTTCCACGGACCTGCGTTCCTCACTGTGAGCGGGCAACTGGAGGCTGAGGTTTACGCCCTGTCTCTTTCAGACGTGTACACTTTCGGTCCAGCTTTCCGGGCGGAGAACTCCAACACATCCCGACACCTGGCCGAGTTCTGGATGATCGAACCTGAAATGGCTTTCTGTGACCTGCAAGGCAACATGGACCTTGCCGAGGCGTTCCTGAAATACCTGTTTCATAATGTGCTGGACCGCTGTGGCGAAGATATGGCGTTTTTCAATCGGTTCATTGATGACTCCGTAATAGATACCCTTCAGTCCATTATTACCGAGGAGTTCCAGCGTTTGACCTACACCGAGGCCGTGGATATTTTGATGAGTGAGGGAAAAACGTTTGAGTTTCCAGTAACCTGGGGAAGCGACCTGCAGTCGGAACACGAGCGTTTTCTGTGCGAAGAGGTCTTCAGGAAGCCGGTAATTCTTGTGGACTACCCCCGGGAGATCAAGCCTTTCTACATGAAAGTCAACGATGACGGCCGCACGGTCAGGGCCATGGATGTACTTCTCCCTAAAGTGGGAGAAATTATCGGGGGCAGCCAGCGCGAGGATGATTACGACACGCTCCTGGCCAGGATTCGCGAAACCGGGCTTGATCCCGCGGACTACTGGTGGTACCTGGAACTCAGGAAGTTCGGAACGGCTCCCCACTCCGGGTTCGGTCTGGGGTTCGAACGTATGATCCAGTTCGTAACGGGCATGGCCAACATACGGGATGTTATCCCATTTCCAAGGACCCCCGGCAATGTCTCCTTCTGACCTCTAAAAAAGCACCGTAAAATAAAGGTATTGAATCTTATCCCCGAAGAAGAACATGAGCAGGGCGCCCATGGCCAGGAAAGGCCCGAAGGGAATTTTGGCCCGCAATCCCCGACGCGAAACCAGGAGGGCGCCGCCGCCGATGAGGATTCCGAACAGGGAAGAGGCGAGTATAACAAACGGCAGCGTCCTCCAGCCCATCCAAGCCCCGATCATTGCCAGGAGCTTCACATCGCCCAACCCCATGCCCTCTTTTCCGGTAACCCGCTCAAAACCCCATGCCACGGCCAAGAGCCCGCCTCCTCCGGCTGCGGCGCCGATCAAGGCATCAAGCCATGAAACGCCGGCCCACGGCGTCAAGGAGGCAAAAAACCCTGCGCCGATACCCGGCAGGGAGATCAAGTCCGGAATGATCTGGTGTTGAAGGTCAATGAAGGTCACAACGATAAGTGCCGAGACAAAGGCCAGGTAAAGAAAGTATGATATGCCAGGACCGTAACGCAGCATAAGGGCAATGCTAAGGAGGCCTGTCACCAGTTCCACCGCCGGGTAGCGAAGGGGTATTGAGGCATCACAGTTACGACATCGACCCCGAAGAACCAGGTAACTCAAAAGCGGGATATTATCATAGAAGAAAATCTTTTCCCCGCAGGAAGGGCAGCGTGAGGAAGGATGAACGATGGATGCCCCTCTCGGGATACGATGGATGCACACATTCAAGAAGCTCCCCACAATCAGGCCGAAGAGCAAAGCGAAAACAAGGGTCAGGGTTTCCATGTCCATAACAGACTCCAGCTCGGCGGCATTGTTGACAGAGACCGGTTCCGGCGTATACAATCTCCCGTATGATTCTGACCATAAATCCGGAAAACCCGCAGCAGCGACTTATTCAGCGTGTGGTTGATGTGCTGGAAAATGGAGGCCTGATCGCCTACCCCACCGACACCTTTTACGGGATCGGTTGTGACCTGCTGAACAAGAAAGGAATACAGCAGATTCATCGGATCAAGAAGCGTTCCATGAAGAAGCCTTTTTCCATTGTGTGCGACGGGCTCAAGGAAATCAGCCGGTACGCAAAAGTCTCCAACTACGCCTATAAGACCATGCGGAGATTACTTCCGGGGCCATACACTTTTGTTCTGGAAGGCACGAAGCTCGTACCCAAGATCATGCTTACGAAGCGGAAAACCGTCGGCATTCGTGTCCCGGACAACCGGATCTGTCTTGCAATCGTAAGGACAATGGGCCGTCCCGTCATAAGCACGAGCGCGGGCCTGGACGATCCTTACCAAATCGAAGATGCCTTCAAGGCTTTCCTTGACGTTGTGGTGGACGGAGGGCCACTCTACCCCAACCCTTCCAGCGTAGTCTCACTCATAGGGGACAAGCCCGAGATCATTCGGGAGGGGAAGGGAAGTGTCGAAAGCTTCCGCTGGTGAGGTGTCATCAGCTTGTAGGTGCTCCTTCCCAACGGTAGGCAGGCTGCGCATAAAACAGTTCCTGAGCTGCGCGAAACAGGCCCTTTGCCGCCCCATCCATCAAAAAATCAAGCAGCCTGGAGGTGCGACGCTTGGGATATATCAAGGTGGCCTCTCCGCGGATTCCGCCCATTTCCTTGGCCAGTTCCACGGCGTCCCGGAAATTACCCAACTGGTCCACCAGTCCCAGTTCCTTGCCCCTGGCGC
>CAYPSZ010000250.1:0-2774 GCA_964413125.1 uncultured Desulfobacterales bacterium | reverse complement strand
GGTGGAAAAGAAGGCCGTAAGCGAAGTAGCGGCCTGCTTTGGGTTTTCACGACCTTCTTTTTATCAGGCCAAAGAGTCATTCAAAAATGAGGGTCTGGTAGGCTTGATTCCGAAAAAACGCGGCCCCCGGGTGCCCCACAAGGTTAGTCAGGAGGTTTTGGAATTTATCCAAGAGCTCATCGAGAGCGAGGAGGGGCTGTCCTTGGACGAGATAGCCAGGCGTGTCGAGACGGAGCTGGGCATTAAAGTGCACCCGACCAGTATTGCTCGGAGATTGAAGAAGGATACAAAAAAAAAGCCCTGATGAAGGAACCCGGCTTGGAGGTGTCTGTTGCCGACCACCAGAAATTACATGCCCTATATGAACATTTACGCCGGCAACGGCTGGAGGGGATTGCCGGTCGGGGGATGGCCGTATTACTGGATGAGGGAATGTGCGGCTGGATCCGCGCCTGGACGCAATGGGCTCCCGGGACTGACATCGAAATCGGTTGCCGCAACCCAAGCCCGTCGATCAGAGATCCGTCGAATATGGGCGTCCAGGACAATGCCGGGAAAGCCATGGGCGGGCTTGTAGAGCTGATTGCATCGATGGCGCTAACCAAGATACAAGGAGTGTGATCCGTGAGAGAACAAACACTTCAGAAGGTAAGAGTTGAGCACCTTCAGCGCAAAGCCTATCTTTATGTCCGACAATCGACCCTGCGACAGGTGGTCGAGCATCAGGAGAGCACAAAGCGTCAATATGGACTTGCCCAGCGGGCTGTGGCCTTGGGCTGGCCGTCAGAGAGCATCGAAGTTATTGATGAAGATCAGGGACAGTCCGGCGTCAATGGGGACCGAGAGGGCTTTGAGAGATTGGTCAGCGAAGTGGGCATGGGACGTGCCGGGATCGTTCTTAGCCTGGAGGCGGCTCGGTTGGCTCGCAATTGCACTCAGTGGCATCGGCTTTTGGAGATCTGCGCTGTAACCGAAACGTTGATCCTGGATGAGGAGGCGGTGTATGATCCGGCCTATTTCAACGACAGGCTGCTTTTAGGCCTAAAGGGGACGGTAAGTGAAGCGGAATGGTATATGATTAGGGCGCGGTTGCAAGGAGGGATGTTGAACAAGGCTCGACGCGGCGAGCTGAAGATCCGTCTGCCCATAGGGTTTAACTACGATGATCAGGACCGCATCGTAGTGGATCCGGATAAACAGGTCCGGGAGAGTGTTCGACACCTCTTTTCCACGTTCAGGCGCACAGGTTCGGTTTACCGGACGGTGCGGGCGTTCAAGGCGGAAGGGTTGAAGTTTCCTTTGCGAATGTTTCATGGTCCGCGCAAGGGGGAAGTAATGTGGACGGAGTTGAAGGTGAGCCGTGTTTCCTACATTCTTCACAATCCCCGGTAAACCGGAGCATATGTGTATGGGCGCAGAACACAGAAGAGACGAGACGCCCGGGGACGACCGATAATGACGTGGCTGCCTGCGTAGCAGTGGCATACTTTGATCAAGGATTTCCATGAGCGCTATATTTCATGGGAAGAATATGAGGAGAACTTGAAGCGGCTGGAGGCGAATCGGCAAAGTGGAGAGGGATACAATGGGAGCGCTGCCCGGGAAGGGTCGGCCTTGCTTCAAGGATTGGCGCTCTGCGGCATATGCGGAAAGCGGATGCGGGTGCGATACCGAGCTTGCGGCGGAAGCTTGTACCCTCAGTATCAATGCATGGGATTGGATGAGGCCATGGCGGGTCCGAGGTGCCAAGACATCCCCGGACAAAGGATTGATCAGGCTGTGGGCGGGCTTTTGGTGGAAACGATGAACCCTATGGCTTTGGAAGTGGCACTGGCCGTGCAACAGGAGTTGCAGGACAGATTAGAGGAGGCGGACAAGTTACGCTATCGGCAAGTGGAGCGGGCCCGTCAGGAGGCCGAGTTGGCCCAGCGCCGGTACATGAGGGTGGATCCGGACAACCGGCTGGTGGCCGATTCCCTGGAGGCGGACTGGAATATGCGTCTGCGTGAGCTCCGAGAAACTCAAAGACAGTACGAAGGGCAACGCCGGAAGGACCAGCAGCTATTAACCGATCAGATGCGGGAGAAGATCCGTGAGCTAACCGACAATTTCAGCAGCCTATGGCATGATCCCCAGGTTCCGCAACGGGAAAGGAAACGGATTGCCCGGCTTTTATTGGAAGATGTGACTTTACGCCGGGAACCCGATCGGATCGAGATCCATGTGCGCTTCAAGGCAGGCACGGTAAAGACGCTGATCTTAGGTCGACCGAAGACCTCATGGGAGCGATGGACAACCGATCCGGCAGTGATCAATCGGATCGACCGGCTTCTTGATCAGTATACCAACGACAAGGCTGCCTCGATTCTTAATGCCGAAGGGTACAGCTCCGGCAAGGGCAATCCCTTTGACGGAAACCGGATTGCTCGGACCTGCAGGGCGTATGGTTTGAAAAGCCGCTATGAGCGCTTGAGGCAGGCCGGCATGCTGACCCGTGAAGAGTTGGCGGCCAAACAGGATGTCCACCGGATGACGATAACCAAATGGAGGGAAAGGGGGCGAATCAAAGGGCATCTGGCCGACGATCAAGGTCAATATCTTTATGAGGACCCAGGCGAGATCAACCTGAGGCTCAAGAAAAAACAACCCTCAAATACGGTCCGAAACCCTGGAGGTCAATCTAATGTTTCATCGACGACAAAGGAGGTGTAGTGTGGATGACATGCCAAGGCCAGGAGGTACTCGTGGCTTCAGGAATCACAGCAAACCCAAAC
>CAYPSZ010000249.1:0-5968 GCA_964413125.1 uncultured Desulfobacterales bacterium | reverse complement strand
CACCTTTATCCTGTACCGGGTGGCCCCGTCCTCACTGGTGGTGACAATTGATGCGCTCACACCCCCCACAGCATTGATTTTGTCCTTTATGGCCTCCAGCGAGTCCGAGGAAAGGTCTATTGCCACATCACTCCCTGCAACCTTAATGGTCCCGGACTGTGTGGTGGAAAGCCCCAGAAGGTCCTTGATCTCCCTGGTGGTGCTGGAAAAGGCGTCCGTCCGGGCGCCGCCAGTGATTTCGTTTTTGAGCTCGGAGGCCTTGTCCTTCCACCCGAAGGCCTGGACCAGGTCGGAGGCCGAGCCGTTCTGGATGCTCATGCCGTCCTGACCCGTGGCATCGCTTGTGAGCACCAGCCGGAAGTCATTGCTTCCATACGTGATGATGCTCGCTGTGACCCCGGTGGGATTATCGCCGGAGTTGGCGTTGTTGATTTTGTCCCTCACAGAGGAAAGGGTGTCAGTGGAGGCGATGTCGACCACCGTGCCGTTGATCAGGAGGTCTCCCTCAAAAGAGGCCCCAAGGGCCTGGTCGTGATGGTTGAAGATGGTGGATGAGAGCTTCTGAGACCTTGCAGACTGATTCACCACCAGCTCGTAGGAGCCCTTGCCGGCCGTACTCGAGGTGGATACGGAGAGCAGATCGGATGCGGCGACCGTACTGCTGTCGGTGGTCATCTGCGCAGTGTAGACGTGGAAATGCTTCGGTGACTTCAACTCGCTCGCTGCGGTCTTGAGGGAAAGGAGTTCCCTGTTGACGGACTGCCATGCCGAGAGTTTGTCGTCGTACTCGCTTTTTTGGTTTACCAGGAGGTCCACTCTTCGATGCTCGAGCCTGGTCAATTGGTCGATCATGGACCTCCAGTCGAACCCGCTTGCAATACCGCTTATGCTGCTGGTGCCGAGTGACATTTCCTCCTCCTCCTGCTCACAAATGAAGAACGCTTGTTACTGATTGTATCGGAATATTCGCTGCAGAACTTGAGACAAATACCCACAAAAAACCCGCTTTCGTCGGCGCGAAAGCGGGTTGGCGTGTTGCCGCCGGCCGACGCCCGGAATTCAGGATCCGGAGCGCCGGGAGGGAGGTTATCAGAAGAGTGAGAGCACCTGCTGCGGGGCCATGTTCGCCTGAGCCAGCATGGCGGTTCCCGCCTGCATCAGGATCTGGTTCTTCACGAAACCTGTCATCTCTGCCGCCATGTCCACATCCTTGATCACGGAGTTGGCTGCACTGGCATTCTCCATGGAGGAGGCAAGGTTCGCCGATGTGTAGGAGAGTCGGTTCTGGATGGCGCCGATATCCGCCCGCGCTGAATTGAGGGCCGTAATGGCGTCGTCGATTTTATCCATGGCGGTTTGGGCATTGGAGAGCGAGTCGAGCTGGATTGCATTCACGGAAAGCGCGGTGGTCTTTACACTATCCAATTGGAAGCCTATCCGGTAATTGGTATCGTTCGTTTCACCCACCTGGAAGGTGGCGTCGCCGGAAATGGTGACAGCCATTCCATCTAGTGCACTCGCCAAAGCAGCGACAACTAAGGAACGTGCTGCCGCGTCGCTAGTCTTGAAGGAGATGCCCAGGGTACCGAAATTGTAGGTATTGGCACCGGCACCCACTGTGAGTTCCTGAGAGACATCCGTATCTGTGTTCTTGATTGTAAGGACGCCTGTGGACGCGACAGCTGACACACTGTATGTCGCAGCATCGGCATTCTTCACGCTCAAATCATAGGTGTTGGCAACAGCTGTAAGAGTAGCAGATGTAACACGCGTACCAAACCCTGCCAGCAGAGAGTTGCCCTGGAAAGTGGTGGTGTCTGCTACGCGGTCGATCTCCGTGAGGAGCTGCTGTGCTTCCGCATTGATGTCATCCAGGT
This sequence comes from uncultured Desulfobacterales bacterium, assembly GCA_964413125.1. GTDB lineage: Bacteria > Desulfobacterota > DSM-4660 > Desulfatiglandales > HGW-15 > JAIPEI01. The sequence continues at coordinate 4,091 of CAYPSZ010000249.1, read as the reverse complement.
TTTCAGAGCTGTTGCCCGAAGCCGCCTGGGTTGCCAGCTCTTTCAGCCGGCTGAGCATGTTGTAGATCTGGTCGGTGCCGCCTTCCGCGATCTGCAGCATGGAGTTGGCCTGGGATGCATTGCTTAAGGCCTGGTTCATGGAGCGGACCTGCACGGACAGTTTGTTGGACATGGACAGTCCGGCTGCGTCATCAGCCGCCCGGTTGATCCGAAAGCCCGAAGAGAGCCTCTCCATGTTCTGTGACATGTTCCGGCTGTTGATGGTCAACTGGCGGTGGGTGTTGAGGGCTGCAACATTGGTTTGAATTCTTAATGACATGGCTTATATCCTCCTTGATTTTTTTTGATAGCATCCTTGCTATCGGTTTAAGACGATCCGAATTTCATGCTTGTAACAGAACTTCTCTCTCTTTCATCCCACCTTTCTTTCCGATTTGGGTGAGGCGTCTGTTTCGCCTGCTTTGTTCTTCTTATCGGGATGAAGGGAGAGAAACTTTAGGGTTTTTTTGAGAAGGGGAGGCTGGGCGGGCAGAAAGACGCCTGCGGGTTGCACGAAGAGTTAAGGGCCGGGGCCCTGAACTTACGGCTCGGGGTCCAGCCCTGCGAGGGCCTTTTGCCCTTCGCAAAGGACATGACGCAGGGATATGCTGACTTGCCCGACCTTTCCGAAAAATTCATGGGCCAGCTTGACCCGGTAGGCGTATTCCCAGGCGGTCGATGAGAAACGATGGCTCGTGACCTGCCATTCCAGGAGCAGGGGCAGGACCAGGGAGACGTAGAATTCATTGAAGACCGAGTAAAGAGATGAATTGAGCAAGGCGTTCAGGGCTTCACTGATCAAGGGGATGGATTCGCGGAGCCGGCGCTCCTGAGGTGCGGAAATCCGACCCGAGGCGGTCTCGTTGTATATGTCGTCAAGGATCGCCTGAAGGGCGCTGCGCATACGCTTGAACCTATGGATGAACTGATCCAGGCTGTCCAGGTTTTCCCGCAGGGCCTCCCTCATGGGCCCAGGCCGTCCGGAGGGCGCCTCCCAGGCGGAAATGAATCCCAGCAGGGTCGTTCTCGGGTAAAAGTCGTCCCGGCAATACGTGGTCAAGGCCTCGGAAAGGGGCATGACCACGGATCCCGGGATCCTGGCCCCCCCGGCCGTGGCATTTATCAGGGTCCCGTCCCAGCCGGCGATGCTCTTTTCGTAATGTTTGAGGCAATTGAGCCACATCTGGCAGGTGGTCACCCTGGGGGCGTAGTTGCCCGGCGCCTGGATTCGTTCCAGATCGTCGTAGATGGGCTGTTTTTGCCCGTAGAGGAAGCCGGGGGAGTGGGTGCTTCCGTCCTCGTCAAAGGCCAGGTCGTTTCCCACCAGGATGATGGGATCACAGCCCATATTGCGCGCCACGGCATAGGCCATGTTGGCGGTGCTGGGCCCCATGTCGATGGCGTCCTCGAGAAAGCCCAAAGACGAAGTGAATGCATAGTGCCTCTGAAAGAAGACCACCGGGCCGTTGTACGCCTCCAGCGTGCTGGGGTGCGTGAAGGAGACTGCGGCCAGCACGGTCTTGTCCAGGTCTTTCAAGCCGATGAACCACTTGTCGAAGCCCGGGGTCCGCTCCGTGGTCGCCGTAACATGGGGGTGTATGCCGTGGGAGTGGAGAATCCGAAGAGAGGCGTCGGCCGAGACAATGACCGCCTTGTCTTCCAGGTCTTTGAGAAGGTGGATGCTTTTCCGCAAGGAAGGGCCTGTGGCCACCACGATTGCGGGCCTTTTCGGGAAGAGCCCTTTAAGATAACGCCCTCCGGGCCTGGTAAGGCAGGGCTCGATATTGGCAATAAAATGCTCGTAAGCTGCAAGGGAATCATATGGGTCATTGCCCGCGTGTCCGATAATGGATGTATCCCCGATTTCCTTTAGTGTCTTACGGCATTTTTCATAATAGGGCCCCGCCGCCTGGAGCGCGGCTGCCAAGGGGAGAAAGGTAAGGCACTTAAGTCCTGCGAAATGGGGAGCCAAGGCCGAGCTCAAGGCTACGAACAGCCCGTCTTCGGGGCAGCCTGCCAGGATGCGGACCCGTTCGTCCGAGAGCACGGAAGAAAAGTCCACGGCGTTCATGAGTGTACGGAAGATTGACGGGTCCTGTTCTATGATGATGAGCCTGACCAGGGACTCCTCTTTAACGAGCTCCAGGGCGTGATAGCCCAGGCCCACGCCCATCAGGACCACCAGGGTTGATCGGCGCTTCTTGAATGACTCCAGGCCCGAGCGAACATGGGCCCCGGGCCGCCTCGGGTGATAAAAGGCCAGGGGCGGGCTGCCCCCCTGATCCAGAAGATTCGGGCGCCCCTTTTCTTCGGATGGTTCCAGGATGTAACGGTGGTCATCCTCAGCCCTGGAAATCCTCTCTGCGAGGTCGGGGTGGTGTAACTCGAGAAGGCCAAGGTTGTTCTCCAAAAAATAAGTAGACATTATTCCCCCAGTGACAAGGCCCCTGCAAGAAGCAGGGCCCGTTCTTCATAAAGGCCCTTCGTGTCAAGATGATGGCACAGCTCCTCCACGACCGTCAGGAAATCTTCCAGGGAATCCAGTTCCCGATGAACCTGTTTCTTTGTAAGCCGATGGATGCCGCTTATTGGATAGAGGGCTTCTTCTATCCTTTTTTCAGCAAGGAGCATGTAGGATTCCACGGCCAGAAAAAGAGGCTTGTCTCTAAAGCGGTTTCCGGTCTCCTCAATGTGTGACCAGGCCCCTGACACATCACCGGATATGAATTGCCGGAGGATGATGTATGGTGCGAGGCGCGCCTCAAAGGGCCCGGCATGATCCGTATCAAGGTCCGGGAAGGGTATATGCTCGATTTTCCCGATATTACCCCTGGACACATAAAGCGCTGCCAGAGCTAGAGGTATCTCCGGATCATCCGGATAAAGGTTGATCAAGTCCTTGTAGAGCGGTTCCGCCGCTTTGGCGTTGCCTGACGCCAGGATCCGGGCCATGTGCATACCCATTCTTTTCTTGTCTTCCGGGTCGGCGTCTTCGTGGGTGGTGTACCGCTCTATCCAATACAAGGTCTCCGTGGTGTCGCCCAGGCGGGAATGGTCCTGAATGGCGGACAGGACGGTCTTCAGGTCCGGGTCCCGGACCATTCTATAGATGTGGGCTTTTCTCTTGATGCGGGACTCCCTCCACTGCCGGTCGTGGAGAATGTGGAGCGAGGCCTCGGGCAGGCCCACTATGGGTATGTCTCGGGATTTCAGGTAGGGCTCCACGCTCTCCCGTATACGGCCGTGGTACTTGATGCCGGGAATGCGGGGGAAAAGACGGACATCTTCAGTCTCTCTTCTGAAATTGCCCTGCTGGCTCAGGCGGCTGTACCAATGGGTATCGATGAAGTAGTATCCGATGGGCACCTGAAAGGCCCGGGGGGTGGCAAGGGGGAGCAGTTTCTTGAGGGCATGACTTTCCAGATACAGAAAAGGAGAGAGGTATTCGTCCGCGTCAAGCACCAGCACATAATCGCAGCCGGCATGACTCAGGGCTATGTTACGGGCCACGGAGAAATCGTCCTCCCAGGGCGCATGGATAACCCGTGCGCCATATTGTTCCGCCACTGCTACGGTATCATCCTGAGAGCCCGTATCCACTATGATTATTTCGTCAACCAGATCCGAGACCGAGGCAAGGCATGTGCCCAATGACTCGCTTTCGTCTCTTACAATGGTGCAGAAGCTTATGGTTGCGGTCTTCTCAGGGATGCCCCCGTGACTTGAACGATAACGTTCCAGAAGACTGTCTTCCAGGGGGCGGCCCGTGGCGTTAAGGTGGATCCGCTCTATCCGTGCGGCGCCCTCAGGGTCATCGGTCAGGATCATGGTCTTTACGGCATTGTGGGCCAGGCCCGGGTTTTCAGGATACCTCTCAACAGCTTGCAGCATTAAGGATCTCGCCGTCTCATACTTCTTGAGAGCAAAGCCGACGGCCGTTACCGTGGTTGCCAGGTCCGGGTTGTCCGTAAGCCATTTTTCGGGGATCAGACTTGCCATTTCCCATGCAGTCTCGAAGTCCCTGAATCTGAGGAGATAAACGAGGGCGTATT
>CAYPSZ010000248.1:0-20443 GCA_964413125.1 uncultured Desulfobacterales bacterium | reverse complement strand
GATTGAAAACTACTTCAGCCACAGGGGATCACTTCGCGCCGTGGTGGCGATCCTTGATATTCGAAGGGAGCCTTCCCAAGGGGATCTGGACCTTCTTGGTTGGCTCAAGGCTTACGAGATTCAGTCTATCATCGTTCTGACCAAGGTGGACAAGTTGGCACGGTCCAAGAGGATGAGCCGGGCCGGCAAGTTGGGCCGCACCCTTGCAGGGTTGTCCACAGGAAAGCCGATCCTGTTTTCCGCCCTTACAAGGGAGGGTCGAAACGACGTCTGGAAAAGGATCCACGAGCTGACAGGTGAAGGGATTCAACGGCCCTTATCCAGGCCATAAGCCTTGATCTTCTTATGTAAATTGCTTCGTTCCAGCCCTATGGCTTCGGCGGTCTGGGAAACATTGCCCTTATATTCCCTGAGTTTTCGGGCAATGAAGGACTTCTCGAACTGGACTCTGGCCTCCCGGTAGGTGTCAAAACCCATGAGGGATACTTCCATGTCATCGAAAGAAACATCTTTCTCGTTGAAGGGCGGAGGGATATCCGCGGCCCGAATCTCATCCGAAGCCGTCATTATTACCAGTCGCTCCACCAGATTCTTAAGCTCACGAACATTACCCGGCCACTGATATCTCATTAAAAGCCGTATGGCATTCTCGGAAAACCTTTTTGGAGGCTGGTTTGTATCAAGAGAGAACTCTTTAGTAAACTCCTCGATCAGCGCAGGTATGTCCTCAACTCGTTCACGAAGGGGCGGCACCCGTATTGGAATGACATTCAAGCGGAAATACAAATCCTCTCGGAAAGCGGCCTTATCTATCTCCGCCTCGAGATCCTTGTTCGTGGCAGCGATGACGCGTACGTCCACATGGATGGTTTTGGTTCCCCCGACACGTTCGAACTTTCGTTCCTGCAAGATCCTCAATGTCTTGGACTGGGCCCTGAGAGACATATCGCCGATTTCGTCCAGAAAGAGTGTCCCCTCGTGGGCCAAGTCGAATTTTCCTCTTTTCATGGCCCCCGCTCCGGTGAAAGCACCCCTTTCATGCCCGAACAGCTCGCTCTCAATAAGCTCCTCGGGAATGGCCGCGCAGTTGACCTCCACCATGGGCTTGTGACTGCGCTTGCTGAGCCGGTGTATGGTGTGCGCCACAAGCTCCTTTCCCGTACCGTTCTCTCCGGAAACAAGCACCCAGGCGTTTGTGGGAGCAACAATAACAACCTGCTCCTTTAGATCCCGAATCGCTTCACTGTTCCCGGTAATCCGGCTCCTACCCTCCTCCCTCTCTCTCAGCAGGCTGATTTCCTCTTCCAAGCGGTTGTGCTCTAGGGCATTGTTTATGGTGAGTAGCACCTTATCAAGAGAGAGCGGTTTTTCTATGAAGTCATAAGCCCCCAGCTTGGTGGCTTTTACCGCTGTCTCTATGGTGCCATGGCCTGACATCATCACGACCTGAAGAGCCGGGAAGGATTCCTTGATCTTCACAAGTGTTTCGATGCCGTCAAGCTCCGGCATCCAGATGTCCAACAGGACCAGGTCCGGGATCTCTTCCTCAATCCTTTCAAGAGCGGCTTTACCGTTGACGGCGTTCACGACCTCGAAACCTTCATCAGTTAGAATACCCTCCAGGGACCTGATGATGCTTTCTTCGTCATCCACCACAAGAATGCTTCTGGCCATGGCTGACCCCCCGGGGATACGGCAATGCCGGATCGGCTCGCCCTCCCCCCGCACACCTAATCCAAACGTCGCGTCATTTTAAGGAGACAGGCCGCAGTGCGCTTCGAGGCACCGGCCGGCCCCAACAGTTCTCTCACTCTTCCCAGTTCCCTTATCACTTTTTCCCTTCCCGGGCCGGCCACCAGAAGCCGGGCCGCTTCCCGTGCAAGCCCGGCAGGGGTCACATCATGCTGGATCAGCTCCGGCACCACATGTCTTCCTGCCACAAGATTAACAAGTCCGATGAAGGGGACATGAATGACAGCCTTACCGATTCGGTAGGACAACGGAGCGACGCGATAGGCTATGACCATCGGCACCCCGTGAATCGCCGTCTCCAGGGTGGCTGTCCCCGAGGCCACAAGCGCCACATCGCATCCGGCAAGTACGTGGTGCATGTCCTCCCTCCAGAGCAGGACCTGCAAGACCTCCTTCCTAATCAGGCCCTCAATAAGGCCTGGAGACAAAGTGGAGGCTACAGGAACAACACACTGAAGATCTGGCCAGACCCCTCGCAGAATTTCAGCGGCGCGCAACATAGCAGGGAATAGTTTCTTGACCTCCTCATCGCGGCTGCCGGGCAGTATGCCCATGAGCGGTGTATCCCGATGCAAGCCGATTCGCTTTCGAGCTCCGGCACGGCTCACATGTTTAGGAACTGCGTCCAAGAGAGGATGTCCCACGTATATGACCTCAATTCCCGAGTTCCGGTAAAACGCCTCCTCAAAAGGTAGAATAACAGCCATACGATCCACCCTGCGCGCTATCTTACGTATGCGGCCCCGTCTCCAGGCCCAGACCTGAGGACTGATGTAGTAGAATACCGGGACACTGTATCGCGCGGCCACCTTGGCTATGTGAAGGTTGAATTCCGGGTAATCCAGCAGGACCACAAGGTCAGGAGGAGATGTTTTAAGAATGCCCTTGATCAGGCGTGCGGCGGATAGAATGCGGGCAAGACGCGGCATAACTTCGGTTAGACCCACTACGGCCATTTCAGAGGAAGGCGCCAGGATCTCCACACCGACCTCGGCCATTCGAGGTCCGCCTATACCAATGAATTTCAAGCGGGGATCCATCGAGCGAACGGCACGCACCAGGTTGGCCCCGTGGATATCAGCGGAGGCCTCGCCCGCCACTATTAATATCAATCCGGCACTTTGATTGTGATTATATGCACCTGAAATGCTTATACCCATGTTGAATATAATCTATTATGTGCAGGGCAACCTCCAGGGTCAACCGGGCGTCTTCCCCCGACACCACAGGATCCGATCCGGTAATCACGGCCCGCACGAAGGAACCAATCTGGTCACCCAGGGGGTCGCTGTCCGGATAAGTCAACTTGCTTGTGACAATTTCAGGATTCCGGCTTGAGATGTCAAGAGGACCGTTCATCTTGGTAATACTTATGTCCCGGCGGGCACAATTAACCGATATGTATGCATCCGGCTGAAAGACACGGATTTTTCGCAGGGTCTTGTTGGAGACCCTGCTGGCCGTAAGGTTGGCCGCCGTCCCGTTTCCAAAAATCAGGCGTGCGTTGGCGATGTCCGTGGTATGGGTCGCCACCTTCATCCCCACCGCATGGAGCTCAACCAGCGGAGCTTTTACAGCATTAAGAACAATATCCAGATCGTGAATCATGAGATCGAGAACAACATCCACGTCCGTTCCCCTTACAGTGAAAACGTTCATACGATGGCTCTCAATGAACAAAGGTGCCCTGAGCATAGATGTCATCTTGATGACCGGCGGGTTGAATCGCTCAACGTGGCCCACCTGGAGAATCAAGCCTTTTTCCTTCGCCGACTCAACCAGCCTGGCCGCATGATCCACCCTGTATGTAATGGGTTTTTCAACCAGCAGATGCACGCCTCCTTCCAAGACCTTCAATCCCTCTTCGAAGTGGTTCTCCGTTGGAACCGCCAGGCTGACGGCATCCACCTCATCCAGCAAAGAGGTCAGATCCTGAAAAGACCGGGTCCCGTATCTTTGAGCCACATCATCCGCCTTGGCCCGGTCCAAATCAAGGACTCCCACAAGTTCTGCTTCTTCCAAGGCGGCGTATTTCTGAACGTGGTATTGCCCCAGATGGCCGACGCCCACTACGCCCACTCTGAGCTTTTCCCGCTTTGCATTCACTTCACTAAATACCATCAACATCATCCATTGAGACAATCGCTATGCCGGCCTCGTCCGCAAGTCGGATCATCTCCGGCATTTGAAAAAGGAGGGTCTTTCCCGCCTCCACTGCCAGCACGGAGGCCCTGACATCCTTCATGATCCTGATAGTCATGGGGCCCACCGAAGGGACGTCAAAACGGAGATCCTGAGACGGCTTACTGACCTTTACCACAACGGCCTTTTCCCTTGCAATACGCCCCCCTCTTCGAATGGTCTCGTCAGTACCCTCCATAGCCTCAAGTGCAATCACGGTCCTGCTTCGAACCACCACACACTGCCCTATATCGAGCCGTCCGAGTTCTTTAGCAATACGCCACCCGAAACGGATATCCGCCGCCTCATCCTTTTTGGGCTTTAGCTTGGTCAGAATACCGGGCGGCGCCATTAATTCGGGAAGGAAATACGTGGAGGGGAGGACAAGAATGCCCTCTTTCTCCATTTCGCGGCTCACATTACGAAGGATACCGTCGTCGTGAAACACCGCCATTCGGGACATTACGGCGAGTCCTTTAAGATCCGGACGAAGCCGGCTGAACATGCGACGCTTGGCGATTGTGCCGGCCATAATCACCCGCGTGACGCCCCGCTTTTGAAAGGCACGGATAAGACCACCCAGTTGACCAAGACGGATCCATACCAGTTCATCGACATGGTCCTCCAGCGCGGGATCGGTCTCGCCCTCGTGAGCCACCGCCACAGTGACAAACCCCCTCCGCTTTGCAGCATCCGCCACCAGCATGGGAAAGGTCCCACCTCCGGCGATGATGCCGACATGTTCGAGTTCTTCCGGCATAGAGTCTTGGCCTGTCAACCGAATCCCTTCTAACGAAGGATACCCCTTTTGGAGTCCTTAAGGAAGCTCAGAAGAAGCTCCAACTCCCCCGAGGGGCGCACCCGGCGGCGAACCTCTTCGACCCCCTCTGTGAAGCCTCGTTTCTCGCGCCAGATTATCCGGTATGCCATCTTGAGGTCATCCACCGTGCGGCGTTCAAAGCCCATCCTAACGAGACCCCTCCGGTTGACGCCGTAGAGTTTGGCCCTTGGTCCTGCGGTGATCATGAAAGGGGGCACATCCCGATCGATGCCCGATTTGGCCCCTAAGAACGCATATGCCCCTATGCGTACGAACTGGTGAACCGCCACAAGCCCACCCAGGATGGCATGGTCTCCCACCTGAATGTGACCGCCGAGAGTCGCCACGTTGGACATGATGACCCTGTTCCCTAAACGGCAGTCATGGGCGATATGTGCGTAGGCCATGATATAGTTTTCATTTCCGATCTCGGTTATCCAGTCCTGCTTGGCGGTGGCCCGGTTGATTGTGACGAACTCACGGATGACGTTGTGGTTACCAATGACAACCCGGGTTTCCTCTCCACGATATCCAATATCCTGGGGAGGGGAACCGATTGAGGTGAAGGGCGAGATCCGATTTCCCTCACCTATTTCAACATGTCCCTCAATGGTCACGTGAGGTCCAACAATCGTGTTCTTCCCAATCTTTACGTTTTCGCCTATGCAGGCGTAAGGTCCTATTATTACGCCGGCGGCCAGATCGGTGCCCGAACCGACCACCGCCGTGGGATGGATTTCCATCATTTCCTCTTTCTTTCTTTCCTCATTGGTTTGAGGGTTTCTTGCCCCGAACCCCTCCCTAAGGCCTGTTGGGACGGCACCCGCCCTTGCGGCCGGTGCGCCGGGCAATTCAACCGACTTGGGCCACGAGCTCGGCTTCCGCGGCCAGCTCGTCCCCCACCTTGGCCCTCCCGGCCACCTTCCATATGCGCGATCCTGTGCGGAGAGCCGTAACCTCGTACAAGAGCTGATCGCCCGGGACCACCGGCCTTCTGAACTTGACCTTGTCCATGGCCATGAAAAACGTAGCCTGTCCGGGCTGGATCTGCATAGTCTCCATAACTGAAATCCGGGCAAGAACGCCGCCGGTCTGTGCCATACCCTCGATGATGAGAACGCCCGGCATTATGGGTTCACCGGGAAAGTGCCCTTGAAAAAACGGCTCGTTGACGGTCACGCATTTCAGGCCGACGATCCTGTTTTCCAGTTCAAACTCGATGATGCGGTCCACCAGAAGAAAGGGATAGCGGTGCGGAAGGATCCTCTTGATATCTTCGATGAGAAGCGGGAGTTCAATCATTTCTCAGCCCCTGAAAAGTGGGATGAGGGCGCCTGCTAAACCTGCCCGGCCGGTTCACGCCCTTCTGTCCGGACGCAGTGTAATTTCTTCCAGCTTTTTCTCCAACTCCTTGACCTTTTTGTTCAGCAACGGAAGACGGGTCAGGAGCCTGCTGGTCTTCAGCCAGAGGCGATGGGGGACAGCCGGAGTGCCTGATACCACTTCCCCCGCCTCGAGGGACTTGGCCACACCTGACTGGGATCCTATCATGGCCCCGTCCCCGATTTTCAAATGATCACCGATCCCCACCTGCCCACCTATGACGACCCCGCGACCGATTTCCGCGCTTCCGGCGATAGCGGTCTGAGCGACGATCAAGGTCCCTTCTCCCACTACAACGTTGTGAGCGATCTGCACCATGTTGTCGGTCTTCACGCCCTCCTTTATCCAGGTGGTCCCGAGAGCCCCTCGATCAATAGTACAGTTGGCCCCGATCTCGACCCTGTCGTCAATGCGGACGGAACCGATATGAGGGATTTTTACGATCTTACGGCCGTCCTGAAGAAACCCGAATCCGTCGGCCCCTATGACGGTCCCTGAGTGCAGGATCACCTCCCTTCCCACAAAACAGTCGTGGAGGATGGAGACATTGGGGTGTATGACCGTGTCCTCTCCGATTTGGACTCTTGCGCCCACGAACACGCCCGGATAAAGGACCGCCCTGTCTCCGATTGTGGCCTCCTCCCCCACATACACACCGGGATGTATGGTAACGTCCCTGCCGATTCGGCTGGTATTATGGAGAAAGGCCTGGGGATGTATTCCTCTGAAACCGCATTGGGCGGGGGCGAAGAGCCAGGCTGTGTGGGCATAGGCCAGGTCGGGGCGGCCCACCACCAATTGATGCCCGGGAAAGGATCGCTGTTCCTCCGCTACAATCAGGGCCCCGGCCCTGGTACGTTGAAGCTGTTTCTGATACCTTCGATCGGCAAAAAAGGAGATATCGTCCGGAGAGGCGTCCTCAAGAGACCGAATACCACTCACCTCGAAAGCTTCATCTCCCACCACGTGACCGCCCACCAACTCAGCGATCTCCCCGAGTGTGTGTGTCAATGCTCTCTCCATTGGATCCCTGAACAGTAGAACGCCCGGGGAAGCGGCTACTGTTTGGCCCGGTCGTAGGCCTGAATAACCCTGCCCGTAATGTTTATGGAATCATTCACGTAGATCATGCCGGGCGAGTTCCTTTCCAGAATCATGGTGAACCCTTCCTGCCTGGCTATGCTGTTTACCACATCTTCCAGTTCCGTCAGGATGCGACGAGTGGCTTCTCTTTCAGCATCCTTCATCTGTTCGGTAAGATCTTCATGGAGATACCTGTAGTATCGCCGCTTCTTTTCCAGCTCGCTTCTCTTGTCGTCCTGGGCGTCCAGACTCAGCATCATGCTCTGCCTCTGGAAGTCCTCCTCCAGTTTGAGAAGGGCGCGTCTCTCATCCTCCAGCTTTTTCTCAAGCGCCTCGAACTTGACTCTCAACTGGTCTCGAATCTTCTGAAAGGCCACGGACTTGCTCTGAAATTCCTTTACATCCACCACTCCGATCCTGACTTCTGCGGCTGCAGCGCCCGCCGTAAAAACCATAAAGACCAAAGCGGTTACTATACCTTTCAACAAACGTCCCATACAACCCCCTTCATTTATGTGATTTATAAGGTTCTTGGTCCGCTGCGGATTCCTGTCTGCAACGGTTGGCAGGAACCCGTATCCCTTCAGCCCGCACCTAAAACGTGCCTCCGATGGAAAACTCCCAATTGCCTGACGGCTCATCCCTTTGCGGGCTAAGGTTCCTCCCGTATTCAATCCTAAGAGGCCCGAAAGGAGAATACCACCGCACACCCGTCCCCACGGACTTGCGGATCCCCCCGAAGCTGTAACTCTCATGTCTTTCGAAAACGTTTCCCGCATCGAAAAACGCAACGCCCACAATCCCATACTCTTTGAGCAGGGGGAACCGGCACTCCAGAGTATAGGCCATCATTTTCTCTCCACCGACCCGGTCACCGGTAGCGGGATCCCTGGGTGAAATGCTGGCGTATTTGAAACCCCTAACCGAATCCAGCCCGCCCAGATAGAACTTCTCATATAGCGGCAGTCTTCCTCCCGAGTGCTCTTTGATGTACCCCCAAACCCCCCTTAGGACAAAGACGGTATCCCATTTAAACGGAAAATACCAGGTGGATGAAACTTCGAACTTGCCGAATCCGGAGTCCCCTCCGAGACCTGCATATTCGTAAGTAATATAATTGTAAGAACCCCGGGTTGTAAGAAAAGAGTGGTCTCTGGAATCGCGATGGAGGCCAAGGGTTATACTGCTCTTTACAATTGTCCCAACCATATCCTGGATAACCGTTGCAGCGCTTGCATCTATGTCCGTTACTTCCCCCACATCATAGATGTATCTGACGCTTCCCCTTGTATACTCCTCGTCAAAACCGATGGGGAAACGAAAACGAAGAGCACCTCCCAGGCTTTCCTTGGTGTAATCCCAGTATTCCCTTTCCCATTTATAAAGGTCCACACCCGCTGAGATGGGTCTGTCCAGAAACCAGGGCTCCGTGAACCTGATGTCGAACTGCCGGCTCCTGGACCCGAACCTTGCCGCCAATTGCAAATGCTGGCCGTAACCGAAGAGGTTGCCTTCGGCCACCTGGATCATTCCCATGGTCTTGTCGTAAGAGCTGTACCCGGCGCCCAGGCTGAAGGATCCAGTGGGTCTCTCCTCCACCCTGACGTTTACCACCATTTGCTCTTCATCACTACCTCTTTCGGTCTGGATCTCCACTTCCTCGAAAAACTCAAGACGATGCAAGTTTTCAGTACCCTTCTTTAAGGCATCATGGCTGTAGGTTTCGCCCTCTATGGCCTTTAATTCGCGCCTGATAACCTTATCCCGGGTGGTCTCGTTCCCGGTGATGTTGATTCTCTCAAAGGTAACCTTGACACCTTTGGACACATAATAAGTGATATCTACGGTTGTAGCCTCATCATTCTCTGTAATTATGGGCTCCACTTCGGCGTAGGCATATCCTTCATTAGCATATAATTCTTGAAGAAACAGGGCATCTTTTCTTACTACTTCTCTGTTAAAATAATTTTCCTTGAGTATTTCCGTTTCAGATAACAGCTCTTCTTTGTCTTTAATCAAATCTCCTTCTATATCAACTTTGTCTATGCCGTACCGAGGACCTTCAATGATATCTATAGTGATTGTAAGGCCGTCTCCCTCTTTGTATGTAATTCTTGGATCACCTGTCCTAGCTTTTATATGACCGTGATTATGGTAAAAAGCATCAATCCTATGCAGGTCGGACTCAAGCATCCGGTTGTCGAGGAGGCCTGATTTTGTGAACCATGATAAGAAGCCCTTTTCACTCGTCGTCATGATCTTTTTTAGATCCTTGTCTCTGAACGTCTCATTCCCTTCGAACTCGATATGAGTGACGTGGACCTTTTCCCCCTCCTCCACCTTGTAGATCAGGGAAATCTCGTTTCCAGGAAGCTCCTGGATGGTCTCATCTATGCGGATGTTATAATAACCCTTCTGCCGGTAAAACTCCCTAAGCCGGTTGACGCTCTGGGTCACCTCGGTCGGATTGAAGATGGAGTATCGCCTGATTCCGATCTCCTTCATCAGGTCATCGTCTTTGAACTTATCATTTCCCTGAAACACTATGTTGCCGATGGAGGGTTTTTCCTGAACCTGAAACACTACAATCTTACCGTCACTTCCTTCTTCCAGCTCTATACTGACATCGGTGAAGTATCCCATTCTGTATACGGCTCGGAGGTCCCGGTCCAGGGCGTCCTGATCCAATCTATCACCTTCGCGGCTGCTTATCACCGCAAGAACCGCCTCTCTTTCGATCCGCTTGTTACCCTTAACCTGTACGGACTCAATTCGGGTCACGCCGGCCAACTGGTTGTACACGCTTGTGGCTACACGCTCGGCTGCGCTTGCCAACCGGCCCATGTCATCCTCAACAACGAAAACCGAGAACGAAGGCTGCCGCCCGGTTACATCCACACCCTTGATATCCAGGCTGATCTTTCTACCCACCTGGGTCATGCTTCCGGTGAGAAGCCAGCGGGCGCCTACATCCTCCCCGATGGTTTTAATGCGGGTTGTATCGAAAACCGGAAGATATGCCATGGGGTGGTCGTTGATCAGATCGGCAGGAATAACGTCGAAACCTGCTTCCGCCAAACGGCCGACCATCATTCCCTGAAGGCCTTCCTTGAGGTGGTCCATGGGCGCCAGGGAGTGCACCTGAAAGGGCAGGACACCTATTCGAGGAAGGGTCTCGGCCGCAGCGATTCCGGAACTGATTGCTCCCAGAAGAGCCCATATGCAGATGAAGGGCGCAACCACCCTGAAAGCCCGTAATGATCTTTTTCTGCCTGTCATGTTCCTCCCCTATACCTGAGGTTGGATACGACCGTCCACAATTTCCACCCGACGGGAAAGCCTTTCTGCGAGACGCTCGTTATGGGTTGCAATGACCATGGTCAGTCCATCTTCCCGGTTAAATCGAAGAAGAAGGTCCACTATGCCCTCACCCGTGATTCGATCCAGGTTGCCCGTGGGTTCGTCGGCCAGCAGCAGCTTGGGTCTCATACTCAACGCCCTTGCGATGGCCACCCGTTGCTGCTCTCCGCCGGAAAGCTCTCCGATCCGATGTTTCATACGCCTTTCCAGCCCCACTCTCTTCAACAATTCTTCCGCTGACTTCACCGATTGCTTTCGGGCCATGCGCGCAATCAGTCCCGGCATAATCGTATTCTCCAGGGCGTCAAACTCCGAGAGCAGATGGTGAAACTGGAACACGAACCCGATGTCCCGGTTGCGAAGCCGGCAAAGGGAGGATTCATCAAGGTCGCTGACGACCCGGCCCTCGAACAAAACCACACCGCTCGAAGGTCGCTCGAGAGTGCCCATGATATTGAGGAGTGTGGATTTGCCCACGCCCGAGGCCCCAAGGAGGGCAATTGTCTCCCCCGGGTTCACCACCATACTGACATCATGAAGGACCTTGATTACATTGCCGTTGTGTGTAAACGACTTGTGTATGCCTCTAAGTTCAAGCACCGTTTATCCAAAGGCCCGTGGCAGCCCATTGCCTCCCGCGGGCAGCCGAGTTTCGCCACCCCTCCCCACGACCCGGGGAAAGGCCCGCCGCCGGCTACTCATATCGAAGGGCCTCCACAGGGTCCAGCCTTGCCGCATACCACGAAGGATAAATGGTAGCGAGAAATGAAATCACCACGGCTGCGAACGCAACGAAGCCCACGTCCCACATCTCCACCCTCACTGGAAGTGTAGAAATGTAGTAAACGTCAGCAGGCAGGGATATGAATCGATACTTCGCAAGAAGATGGCAGATTCCAAGTCCCGAACCCAGGCCCGCGATGGTTCCCACAATGCCCACCAAGAGTCCCTGAAGCATGAACACGGTCATTACGCTCTTTGCCGTAGCACCCATGGCCCTCAGGATCGCCATATCGCGGGTCTTTTCCATGACCACCATCACCAGGGTGCTGATGATGTTGAGGGCCCCTACCAGTACGATCATGGTCAATATGACAAACATGGTTACCTTCTCGAGTTTCAGCGCCGCGAACAGGCTCCTGTTCATCACTTTCCAGTCCTTGGTCCAAAAAGGGTAGCCCAACTTCTCTTCCAGGGCGGCAGCCACTTGATCCGAATTATTCACATCTTGAACCCGGACTTCCAGCCCTGTAACGCGATCCCCCATGCCCAAAAAATCCTGGGCTTCGCGCAGTGAAACATAGACCAGTGTGGCGTCATACTCGTACATACCAGAATCCAGAATATCCACCACCCGGTATTTTCTATGGCCGGGCATGCGTCCCATGGGCGTCAGTCTTCCCTGGGGACTTACCACGGTCACCTCGCTCCCGATCCTGGCCCCCACCTGCCTTGCCAGTTGACTGCCCAGAATGATTCCAGGCGCTTCACCCGCCTCCGATTCCAGAACGTCAAGCACTTCGCCCCTTAGCATCGGCTCTATATCGATCACCGTTCCTGCGCTCTTGGTCTCAAGACCACGGTAAACAGCACCGCTTACGTTTCCTGCATGGTTCACCATGACCTGGGTGTAGATGAACGGAGTGGCCGCCACCACATCCTCGGCCGCCCTCACCTGTGCGGCCGGAACCTCGTACTCGGCAAAAGACCCCTCGTAACTGAGAACCAGAAGGTGTGAATTAACGCCCAGGATTTTGGATAGGAGATCGGCGCGAAACCCGTTCATCACCGAGAGGACCACCACCAAGGCCATTACCCCCACCATTACACCCGTAACGGAAATAACGGTGATGACTGAGATGAAACCCTGCCTGCGCTTGGCCCTGAGGTACCTGAGGCCGAGAAAAAGCTCGAAAGCCATCAGAGCTCCGCTCTCTTATTCTATTCGTTCCGAGGGCGTGTCCTTGGCCCTCATGTGGGGGAACAATATCACGTCTCGAATGGAAGGCACGTCCGTCAGAAGCATCACCACCCTGTCAATCCCGATACCCTCTCCTCCGGTGGGGGCCAGCCCGTACTCAAGTGCCGTGATGTAGTCTTCATCCATAAACTGGGCCTCACTGTCCCCAGCCTCACGTAGGTCCACCTGCCTCATGAAACGCTCACGCTGGTCGTCCGGATCATTGAGTTCCGTAAAGCCGTTGGCGATCTCCCTGCCGCCTATGAACAATTCGAAACGATCGGTTATGGAAGGGTCATGGTCGTTCTTTCTGGAAAGCGGCGAAGTCTCCGTGGGATATCCTGTAATGAACGTGGGGTTCACCAATCCGGGCTCCACGAGATGGTCAAACAGCTTTGTGAGGACCTTGCCGTGACCGTCCCTATCTGAAACAGGCATCTCCAGTTCCCTGGCCAGGCCCGCCGCCGACTCTCTATCTCCCAGCACTTTTTCATCCACACCGCCTAGCTCCAGAAGGGCGTCCTTGAGGGGTATTCGGCGCCACGGCGGGCTGAAATCGATTGATCTGCCCTGGTACTGGATGACTGTCGAGTCGAACAGCTTGGTCACAAGCTCAAGAAACAGCTCTTCGCTCAAAGTCATCATGTCTTCATAAGTTGCATAAGCCATATAGAATTCGAGCATGGTGAACTCGGGGTTATGCTTCAAGTCGACCCCTTCATTTCGGAAGTTGCGATTGATCTCAAAAACCCTTTCAAGACCTCCCACCACAAGACGCTTGAGGTATAGTTCCGGGGCCACTCTAAGGTACAGTTCCATTCCGAGGGCGTTATGGAAGGTCTTGAACGGCCTGGCAGTGGCCCCTCCGGGGATCGGTTGCATCATGGGGGTTTCCACTTCGAGAAAGTCTCTATCAATAAAGAATTCTCTGATAAATTGCACTATCCGGCTCCGCAGGACAAAGACCTTCTGGACATCATCATTGACGATCAGGTCCAAATAGCGCCTGCGATAACGGGTCTCCTTATCGGTCAGACCGTGCCACTTCTCGGGCAAAGGGCGGAGGGACTTGGCCAGCAGGCGCACATTGTCAGCCAGAAGTGTCAGCTCGTTTGTCCTCGTCCGAAAAAACGACCCCTCGACTCCGATTATGTCCCCAATGTCCATAAGTTTAAAGGCCTGGAAGGCCTTATCTCCCACCTTGTCCTTTCTAATATATGCTTGAATGCGTCCAGTTCTGTCTTTTATATGCACAAAGGAAGCCTTTCCGAAATCCCTCTTACTAAGTATCCTGCCCGCCATAATATGGAATTCCGAACCAGCTTCAAGCGCTTCGCTCTCGGCATCTCCATAGCGTTCAAATGCAGCGGCGGCCGCAATATCCGGATTATACCCGGCCGGATACAAATGGATACCCATCTCCCTCAATGCAACAGCCTTTTTTCGTCTCTCTTCAATCAGCGAATTGCTTGATTCCATTTTTCTTCAACCGGTTTCCAGCGCTGGACAATTTCGGGGTCTCAGCACGCATTTCTTAGTTATTTGCATAAGTTGAACGTACCTTTCTAAACCAAACAACATGGATAGTCAACCTTAAAAAAACTGATAAGGGATCGCTCTCCCTAACCGTACGTGATCGTACCATATTCAACTGCACGGAAGGTGAAAAACAAGTGACAAATGACGGGGGACGACTTATCACAGAGTCGTTCCAGGCTTGATTCGGCAATTGCGTATGTGTTCCTTATTTCTGTTCACTCTTCGATTCTTACTCTTAAGTGCATTTTCTTGTTACATAAGTACGATTTGTTGAAAAGTGCATTGCGTGATGGTATGTAAAGACTTAAGATCGACCCGGCGCTTCCCGGCATTAGAACCCTTATCAAAATGGAGGCAGACATGGCGAAAAAACTCTGGCAGCCGTCCGAGGATCGGATCCGCAACAGCCACATGTACCGGTTCATGAACGGTGTAAACGAAAAACACCGCCTCAGATTCACCGCTTACGATGATCTATACCAGTGGTCCATACAAAACATCCCCGATTTTTGGGCGGCCATGTGGGACTTTGCAGATATACGGACCTCCAGCCCATACACCAGGGTGGTGGACGATCCCTTCCGGATGCCGGGGGCTCGCTGGTTCGAAGGCGCCCGACTCAATTTCGCGGAAAACCTACTACGGTACCGGGATGAACGAATCGCACTGATTTTTCGAGGAGAAGACAGGGACAAGAAAAGGCTGACATATGCGGAACTATATGATGAGGTGGCAAAGGTCTCAAAATCTCTTCGAGAGTTGGGAATCCGCCCGGGCGACCGAGTCGCAGGCTTCATGCCCAACATGCCCGAAACCATCATTGCGATGCTTGCAGCCACAAGTGTGGGCGCGACTTGGTCCTCCTGCTCTCCGGACTTCGGTATCAAAGGCGTACTGGACCGGTTCGGCCAAATCAGGCCGCGAATCCTTTTTACAGCGGACGGTTACGCATTCAAAGGAAAGACCTTCGACTCCCTGGCCCGGGTTTCCGAGATCCTTGAAAACCTGCCCTCCATAGAAAAGGTTGTGGTGGTGCCCTACATAGAACGAGACCCGGACACGGGAAAGGTTCCCAATGCAGTGACCTATGATGATTTCAAGACCACGGAAAACGGCCTTGAAATCCGGTTCGAGCAGCTTCCCGCAGACCACCCCCTTTACATCATGTTTACTTCGGGAACCACGGGATTACCAAAGTGCATGGTACAGTCCGCCGGTGGCATTCTTGTCAACCAAATGAAGGAACTCATGCTTCATACGGACCTTAGGCGTGACGATACTATTTTTTATTTCACCACCTGCGGGTGGATGATGTGGAACT
This sequence comes from uncultured Desulfobacterales bacterium, assembly GCA_964413125.1. Lineage (GTDB taxonomy): Bacteria > Desulfobacterota > DSM-4660 > Desulfatiglandales > HGW-15 > JAIPEI01. The sequence goes on along the minus strand of CAYPSZ010000248.1, from coordinate 5,044 downwards.
GGCTCACGTGCTCCCTGGCCGTGGGAGCAACGCTGGTCCTCTTTGAAGGCAATCCATTCCATCCCCATCCGGGCGCCCTATGGGAAATGGCCCAGGATGAGTCCATTTCAGTATTCGGGACAAGTGCCGGATACCTCGCCGCTCTCCAGAATGCAGGCGTCACCCCGGGTAAGTCTTACGACCTCTCTTCCCTCAAAGCGGTCCTGTCAACGGGGAGTCCTCTTTCGGTGGAGGGATTCGAGTATGTATACAGTGAAATCAAGGAAGACCTGCAGCTCGCCTCAATCTCCGGTGGTTCGGACATAAACGGCTGCTTTGCAGGCGGCAATCCAATGGGGCCCGTTTATGCGGGGGAACTCCAGTGCCGCTGTCTCGGCATGAGGGTGGAGGCCTGGGACGAAAACGGCAATCCTGTTATCAACCGGCAGGGCGAACTCGTGTGCACGGCCTCTGCACCTCCCATGCCCATCTACTTCTGGGACGATCCGGACGGCAAGAAGTACCATGCAGCTTACTTCGACGTGTACCCGGGTGTCTGGAGGCACGGTGACTTCATTGAGATAAACGACCGGGGAGGGGTAACCATATACGGGCGTTCGGACGCCACCCTTAATCCGGGAGGAGTCCGTATTGGAACGGCCGAGATCTATCGCCAGGTGGAAAGCATCGACGAGGTGGAAGACAGTTTGGTAATCGGGCAGGAATGGAAGGGAGATGTGCGGGTCATCCTTTTTGTCAAGATGGCCGATGGTATCGAATTCACTGAAGAACTGGCCACACGCATCAAGAAGCTGATCCGGGAAAACGCGTCTCCCCGCCACGTGCCTGCCAAGATACTTTCTGTCCCGGATGTTCCCTACACCCTTAACATGAAGAAAGTTGAGCTGGCCGTGAAAAAGGCCGTTGAGGGGAAAGCCATTCTGAATAAGGACGCACTGCGCAATCCCGAGGTACTGGATTATTACGCAGGCCTTGAGGAACTGCAAAAGGACTGAGTCCGCTTGCACACGAGGAGCGCCAATGAAACCCATCCCAGCAGCCCTATTACCGCATGCGGTGCTGTCTGAACGGAAATTTTGTAAGATACTGTCTCTGTTTGCGCCACTCAAGGTGTTTCTACCCTGGCGGATGGACCCGTCCGAGACCCTGGTTCGGGGCCATGAGACCGGCCTGATTAGGATCCTTCGCCCACCAGCGGACCTGGATCCCGGAGAAGGTTTGAAAAAGGCCCTTGAGACATATTCCCAATGGATTAAGACGCATCCTGACAGAAGCGACCTTGGCTTCCTGAAAACAGGCGTGACTCCAGGCCGGACGGAAGACCCCATTTGGGTAATCCGGCAGCAATTGAGGCGGGATGAAATCGCCCATTCACAGAAGGAGACCGGGGATTCATTTCGGCACCACCTGGTGCTGCACCTGGAGCACGAATTCGAGGCACAGAGAAGCGAAGCGGATCGAATTCTAGACAGGCTGAGGCAGTCCAAATCCCCGCTCAACGGGGTGACCGAGGACCCTGAAGAGATACGCAGCCTCTTCCAGGATCTTCCCGGTTTCAACTGGGCGGCGGAATCGGACAGGGGCGATCCATATCCCGTCATGACGGCCTGGCTGGGTCTGTTTGGCGATCTTCTCGAACCCGGCGACTTCATCATCAGTCCTGATGGCAGGTATGTGGACTTTTTGGTGGACCTTTGGATCGAGACGGCCGGCCCTCCGCATACTCCTCCGCCCATGGTTCGTTTTCCCTGTCCTTGCTTCTCCGGCCCTACCATCGAGAGCATCGCTGAAATGCGCCGCAAGGAGATCAACGCCGATGCGGCTCTGGGGCTTTATAGACTCCTTGTTGAGCAGCAAGGACGGCCCGATACCGATCAGGAGGCCTTATCGCGCAGGGCCGAGGAAATGACACGTTTACCGTACGAAGGCCCCGAGGCGGACAAAGCGGTTGTGACGGCTGTCTTTCTGCCACCCCTTCCCGACACCCCGGGACCCGCCCGGCTCAAAAGGCCTCCGGCGGAGTTTCTGGGGCGGACCTTGATCTTCCTGGAGGATGAACCTTAGAAAGGCTTTCTCTGAAAGTTCTTGTCATGCCGATCGAATCCGGCAGGGGATGGCCTTGATGTTAGGGGTCCCGAACTCCCTGCCCAGTCTCTCGGTGCCGGTCAGGTTGTTCAGATTGGAGCGCTCCCACCCATAAAGCTCCTCGGGTCCGTCTTCCGGAAACCACCAGCCGTGCTCCGCGCTCGCCACGCCCGGTATGATCAGGTCCGTAACACGAGCGCGGTGCTTGATGGCGCCGTGTCGTGTCTCTATTAAGACCTGGTCCCCATCATTGATGCTGGAGTCCCGGGCCGTATCCGGGTGCACTTCGACCAAAGGCTCCGGACACCGCCTTCGAAGGGACTCCACCCAGCGGTAAGAAGAGTGCAGGAAGAAGCGGTTCTTCGAAGACGTGAGCAATAGAGGATAATCGACGTCCTCCTCCACAGGAAGACCCCTGAAGGACGGCAGAGGAGGCACTCCTAACTTTTCGGCTGTACTCAACCTGAGCTCCACCTTGCCCGAGGGGGTCCTGAATCCCTCCTCAATGTAACGCCCGAATGCCTCCGGACCCTTCAGGAAGCCCCGCTCGGCAAATTCGGCATATGTGAGACCCGACGGGGCAAGTACCTCTTCCAGAAAGGCCTCGTAACCATCGTGCCATAGCTCGGGGGGGCTCAGCCGTTTCCCCAGTTCATTGAGGATCTCCATATCCGGCAGGCACCCCGGCGGGGGATCCACCAATTTGGGCCGCGCCAGGATCACCCCATGCCCAATCCCGTAGTGGCCAATGTCGTTAAACTCAAAGTGCGTGGCTACGGGAAGAACGATGTCCGCCATGGCCGCCGTAGGTGTGAGGAAGAGGTCCGCGACCACAAGAAACTCGAGAGTCTCCAGGGCACGCCGGGTCTGAGCACTGTCCGCCCAGCTCAACATGGGGTTCCCGCACATCATGTAGAGCCCCCTCACCGGGTAAGGAGTTCCGTCTAAAACAGCCTGCTTGAAAAATGAAGGGGGAACCGTCATCATTCGTGGAATCACCTTGTGAAGGGCACCCAACATGGCCTTTCGCTTGTCCGGGATAAGGTCGGCCCGCACGAATTTACCCGGGCCCAGGATCTCAGGATCCCTTGCATGTATATTCCCCCCCGGGACGTCCAGATTTCCGGTTACGGCCATGAGGCAGATGAGCGCCCGGGTGATATCAAAGGTGTAACGGTGGTGTTCGATGGGGTTACCCCACTGTATTGCCGAAGGCCGGGCCTCAGCATATCGGCGGGCCGCTTCGCGGATGAGACCCGCAGGCACGCGGGTTATCTCCGCTACGCGCTCCGGTGGGTATGCCGCCACATGATCCGCCAGAGCCTCGAAACCATAGGTGCAGTCTTCAACAAACTCCTTATGGAAAAGGGATTCCTCCACGATTACATGCAACATGCCCAGCGCCAGGGCATGATCCGTGCCGGGCCGGACCGGGAGCCATAGACAAGCCTTTTCCGCCAGATCGGTGCGCCGTGGGTCCACCACTATCAGTTCAGTGCCGGCCTTCACCTGCTCCAGCAGGAGGCTTGATATTTCTCCTTCCTCGTTTGTGGCCGTGATATTGCTGCCCCACAGCATCACGAGACGGCTTCGGTGGTGAAAGTCCGCCACCGGATAAAAACCACAGGTGTGAAGTCCGGTAATCTCCCGGGGAGCGTGGCATACATCCTGGCTGGCAACCACGTTGGGAGAACCGAACAGGTTGGCAAGACGTATGAGCACAAAGTGTTCCAGCCCTTTGGGCATTCCAACGCCGAAAGCCACGGCCCGGGCACCCTCACACTCCCGTATGGCATGGAATCGTTGAGCGATCTCGTCCAGGGCCTCTTCCCACGAAATGGCATCAAAGTCCCCAACGCCTTTTTCGCCACGTCTTCTCAAAGGGGTGGTCAGACGGTCGGGATGATTCAGGCGCTCAGGGGAAACCAGCCCTTTCGCACACACATAACCTCGATTGAGATACCCATCAGGGTCTCCCTTGATAGTGACTATCCGGTTGCCTCTGACCCCCACCAAGAGCCCGCACCCGCCGTGGTCCATCCGGGCGCAGTGCGTGCGGCGCCAGTTAATCGGTTCCTTCATGACAGAACTCCCGGTTTCCAATCCATTGTATTGAGATGTTTTCAAACCCACGATGCATCCTGCATAAGATAACAGATGGTATGTCAACTTCTAGTCTTTTCTTTCAAAAAAACGGGCATGGTCTTATGGTACAGAAGCCATCAAGATACAAATGCATGATCCAAGGTAAGGAAATCTCTTGCGTATTATTGTGGTTGACGAATAATGAAGGGATTTGTAATCACTCCTGTCGCGGCTTCTTGCAGGCGACGCCCCGGGGTTGCAAGAAGGTGGACAATGGGAGCCGGGACCAAGTCTGAAATGCTTTCCGAACCGACACCTTCCAAGCTAAAACCGCGGCAGCCGAAGCAGGGCAAAGCGGCCGGCCGCACCTTGGTCATCTTCATAAGAGGTCTTTTGGCGACCTCGTCTCTTTACAGCCTGATGCAAGAGATCCCCCTAAACGGCCTTATATTTGCCGTTGACGGCACCAGGCAGGAACAAAAAATCCCGGAGCAAGCCGTGGTGATACAAAGGGTTACTCTCCTGCCGGGAAATGATTCCGAGTGTGATCGCCTGCTCATACACGCGGATCGCTTCTTTGAGCCGTTGGTGTTCGGAATGGAAGGAGCCAACCCCTACGGCGAACGTAACAGAATTGTCTTGGACATAACCGGTGTATTTGCACTTCCGTTCCACATAGACCCGGTCATTCAGAAAGGCCGCCTGGTGCGCGACATTCGGCACCATTTCTACAGGGGGGAAAGCCGGCTTCGGCTGGTTCTGGATCTTGCACCCGCTGAAGGGTACGAGGTGACGCAGAGGTTTTATAAAGAGCAAAACCTCTACTCACTGTCCATCATGGAAATCAAGCACACCCAGATCCGGTAAAAGCGAT
>CAYPSZ010000247.1:0-5531 GCA_964413125.1 uncultured Desulfobacterales bacterium | reverse complement strand
ATCCTAAGAATTTCTTGAACCTGCGAGGCATCCAGCTTTATTGGGGCGAAGCGCCTTTCTTCCCGATGCGAAAGGCGAAAAAGCAAATTCTTATCACCTTGGCCGATCGGAGGCGCTGCCTGGCCCTGATTCCGGCGGACTACCACGATCGAATCGATCCGGCCTTGTTCGACAAACCGCCCCATCCCGAGGAGTGCCTGCCTGGAGACCTGCTCGGCATGCCCCTTTTCCCCTATCTTGACAGCCGTTTTATGGAAGAGGGGGTTGCCGACCTCGGTGCATTTCGTGAGGCCGGGTTCCGCGGGCTCAAAATCCTGTACATCCCCGAGGAAGACAGGGAGAACCGCATGGCCGGGTGGAAAAATGTATTCGGCAGGTCGGTGCGTGCGTCCGAGGACTTGACGGCTCGTCTGGTGGAGCAGGCCTCGGACTTCGGATGGCCTGTCATCTTCCATGCGGACCTGCGAAGATACGCACCGTTTGTGGAGGATATGCTGAAGTCCTTCCCTGGGATTCCGTTCGTCATCCCCCACTTCGGGTTTTCACGCAAGGCGGTGGACCGGGTTCTCGAACTCTTTCAACACGTATATACCGATTTTTCCTCGCTGTTACCGTTCATGCAAGGGGCGGTCCACGCCTATGAAAGCTTTATCAATGCCAATCGTGACCGGGTGCTTTTCGGCTCCGACGCCACCTTGGGATGGCCGGAGCTCACGCTGGAGTATCTCGCCTTTGTGAAGCAGGCCCTCGTCAAGGACGAGGAGGTCCTCCGCAAAGTGCTCGTGGAAAACTACCTGCGTATACACGTCCACGATCAATAAGATCGGCGGACATGGGGATTATGCTTCCCCTTTCTTTACCGCCGTCCTCTTTGTGTCACCGCCGGTTCCCAATTTCGCTCCGGCTTGGAATTCACTTGTTTTATTGTTTCCTTTTCCCGCCGTGAAACAGGCCTTGAGGAGGCACAGCCTGGTCTCTCTGTTCAGGGTGGGGTTCGGTTCGGCCTTGAAGGTCAAGTGAGAGGCGTAGCAAGACATGGATGTTCGATACTCCAAGTTCATAACCATACGCAGCCCGGGTGCTTAGAGCCGTTCCGTCAAGAGAAAGCCCTGTGGACCAGTTTTGCGGACATGAGGCGGGCTCCCAACTGACCGCCCGCAAGGCAGGCGACGGAAGCCGGCAGTATGAAATGCCAGCAGCCCACCACGGCGCCGATGGCGATTGGCGATTCCTCCTATGATCCTTCGGGCCGCCCGGACCATCAGGGCATGGACATCGAGTTTATCAGGTCATTCCTTTTTGTCTCTTTCCGGCTGGACGCAAGGGTGATCCTTGTCGGAGCCGTGGCATTTTTCAATTTGTTCCTTTGTGCATTTTTCAGGTACGGTCTTAAGTTCTTCGGGTTTTTGACAAGAACAATGAGTCATGATACTTCTCCTTTTGTAATTTGTATGTTAACAAGATGACCGGACTGATCGCTTTCCGACAGAAACCGGTCCGCCAAATCCCTCCATCCTGAGAGTGTTTCCGTGTTGAGCCGGTAATGGACGAAATACCCTCGCTTTTCAGCACTCACGATGCCGGCGTCCCTGAGCACCCTCAGGTGCTGGGACACCGCCGCAGGGGTGATATGGAGTTGCCCGGCAAGGGCGTTTACGCACAAAATCTTTGACTTGAGTAACTCCACCATCCGGACCCTGGTCTCTACTGAAAGGACCTTGAACACACGCGCCAATTCTTCGGACTCGGTCATCCCTACCCCCGTATTCCGGCCCCTGCGTGAGAGCCCCTGCTCCTTGATATGGCAACCGTTTAAGTGTTTGCGCATATACAATAATAACTTATTGCCGCGGAGTCAAGACACAATTATTCTAACTCGCTATTGAAAAACCATGGGCCGGTGATAAATTTGCACAATTGGTCAATCCCGCCGCTCAACTCGTTCTCATTCAGAGCTGTTTCTCTGTGAACGGCTTGTTGGTATGGCCTTGCAGATAATCCAAGGAGGATCGCCATGGTGACGAGAATTCAGGATCTGATCGCCGGCAAGAGCGAGAAGGACCAAGTCCAGATAGAGGGCATTTCCCTTCCCGTCGGCCCGCTGAAGTCATTCGCCGATGATGGGTACGAGTATATCAAGTGCTTTGCCGGCAGCAACCAGGTCGCCCTCTGGGGCAAGTCTTGTTCCGCTTGTTACACCTCGATTCAGCTCGGGGAAATGGCCTGATCCGCCCGCTGTTTAAGCTTTACTCTCTCACCGGAAAAGGCATAATGGCCCCCTTGGATCGTCGAAGGCTTGAGGTGAGTTACTTCTCCATACTCACCCTGGGTGCCGGGCTGGTGGGGCTGGGTTCTGCTATGGCCTCCTTTTTCACGGGCCGCGGGCTTACACGGGTGGTGATGGTGGTGCATACGGCCGGGGGGCCGTGGCCACCATAACGGCGCACGCTTTGATCGTTTTGCTTCTGGGGATACCGACCCTTGCAAAGGCAACCCGGCAGGAATTCCGGACCTGGCCCAGAAAGGCCTTTGATAGAGCTCTTTTCGGGTGCCTTATGCGCTATTGCGCGCCCAGCGGGGCCCAGTTCTTTCTGGAAATATTCGCCATCGCATTCTTCGTACAGGTGATAGGGCGTTTGGGGGATATTGAACTGGCCGCCTCCAACATCGTGCTTTCCATAGAGACCCTGCCGTTCCTCCCCATGGTGGGGTTCCATACAGGCAACGCCACCTTGGTGGGCCAGGCCGGCGGAACGGGGAGCCCGGAAGACGGAGAGTACGCCACCACGAATGCATACCTCCTGGGCAGATGTTCATGGCCCCTGCATACGGGCCAAACCCATGCATATAATGGTTTAAGGGCCTTCCTAAGGTTTTGTGATTCGAGGGTTCGGCAAATCCTACATCGAGGTCGGGCAGATCCATTACTTTCTCTGGCGTATGCTCCGCCAAGGTGTGGAAGATTCGGTGACGGTAAGGCCCCATTTCCTCATGGGCGGCGCACTCAAGTCCTTGGGGATTTCCCGGCACCTTTATGGGCCGGGAGATCTCCTGACCCCGCGATACATTCTCCGACCCGAGCTCCCCGACCCAATGGAAGATTTGCTTGCAGCCCGTGCCCTGATCTCCAGTGAACTGACTCGCAAAGAGGAAATGGCTTCTCCGAAAAAGCCCTCTCCGCAAATGAGGGATGAGCTGCTGGTGATCGAGTTCGTAAAGATTTGGAATTCCGGCGGCCCAGTGCGACCGGGGGACAAACTGCTGGCCATATACGAAAAACCGACCGTTGCACCGGGCCGATAGGGAAGGAGCAAACCTGCCGAGGTTTGAGACTCATGGTTGAACTCTCCCTTGCAATCATTGGTTGCGGTTTAACAGGCACCGCAGCCTTTTGCCGATTCACCCGCATCCTGCAGGAAAAAGCAGCCCGGTCCAATTTCAGTTTTTCGGAAATCCGGATTGCGATTGTCGAAAAGCAGGCCTTTTTCGGACCTGGATTTCCCTATAGCGACGCTTTCGTGATGCCCTGTCACATGATCAACAGCTGTGCGGAAGAAATGGGTATCAAGTCTGACGATTCCTTTGATTTTAAGGAATGGGCGGAGGCGGAGTACGACCGCCTGGCGCGCCATGACACGGCCTTTCCCAAATTCGATGAGCTCAAAGCGGATTCCTGCACTTACTACCCGCGAGCCGTGATGGGTGCGTATTTGCGCACAAGATTCAGGGAGGCTGTGGAAGTTGCTCGAGAGCTTGGGTGTGATGTCGTCCTCTACTCCCGGTGCGAAGCATTGGACGCCGCCGAAAAAGGGGGAAAAGTCAGGTTGCTCGTAAAAGAGCTTGAAGTGGGAAAGACTTTTTTCTTGGAGGCGGACCGCGTGTTGCTCGCTACCGGCCATTGGTTTGCAGAAAACAAAGATTCCCGTTTTTTCCCATCCCCATGGCCTTCAAGGGCTCTTTTGGACTCTGTTCCCCATGGAGCAAAGGTCGCTCTACTGGGAACAAGTCTCTCCGCCATTGATGCCGTGATGACTCTGACATCGGAAGGCGTGTTTTACCGAGATCCTTCCGGCAAGCTGCAATATAGCGGGATTTATCCCATGAGACAAATTGCGCTCTGTTCACGCAGCGGCATCCTGCCGAAAGTGCGGGGAAAAATGGGAGCGTACCAAAATAGTTTTCTGACAAAAGGCAACATACGGGCTCTGTTCGAAGGCCGCAGCAAACAACCGGTTCTGGAAGAGCTGTTTCGTTTGCTCTGTTCGGATCTGGAGGCGGCATATGGATATGCCGGCGCGTGGATCCAGACGACAGAGTCTTATCTTTGTCCTGCTGATATTTTAGAGCAGGATCTGACAAGAGCGATAGAAGGAGACGGGCCTCACGGTGAGCTGCTCTGGCAAACAGTGCTTCACCAAAGCTTTTCCATGGCAAGGGAAGTGTACCTGCATTTATCAGCCGAAGACAAAATGCGTTTTGAAAAACAATACAGCACCTTTTTCTTCGCCTATGCAGCACCAATGCCTCCTTTGATCGCAGAAAAGCTACTGCTCCTCATGAAATCAGGCACGGTGCAGGTCATTAAGCTCGGGAAGGACTACAGACTCCTTAAGTCTGACGCAGGCAAGGGGTATGAGGTCCACTACAAAGGACCTCACGGAGAAAGGGTAACCGGCTGCTATGACTACCTGGTGGACGCGAGAGGGCAGAGCCGTTCCTTCGGCACCAACCCATCGGAACTGGCGAGAAATTTGCTTCGTTCCGGAACCGTCCAGGTTGAACGGCTTCTAACACGGCCCAGAGGTTCCGGAGAGTCCGCACGAGAAATGAACCTGTCCGATTCCGGCGGCCTGTGGATCGACCCCGAAACTCACCAAGTTTTAAGGAGGAAGCCTGACGGCAGCATAGGACAGTCCCGATGCATCTACGCCGCCGGCATCATGACACGAGGGCAAATCCTGGATGCCAGCACAGCCCGTGGATGCGTCTCATCGGCCGCCAGGGTCGCCTATCAGTGGGGGGAGCTTCTCGAAAGGCTCGTCGGGGCCGGAAAAGGCTTCAAGGCATGACCCCCTATCAAGCTGTTTTCTTCCCCGACAAGGGTAGAACCGACCTGAGTGAAAATGTCACGAGGAAGGTTTTCTTCAGGTAACGGGGCTCACAAATAGAACCAGCATATTCGATTTCAAAGTCCACTATCTTGTCGAAACCCGAGTTCCTTTTGATCTGGATATCAAGGAGTTGGGTAACCGTTCACTCCCCCCCATTTTTTTCCAGGAGGTTTGCAGAAAAAGCTGAGCAAAGGGTTTGTAATTCTCTATGCTATTTGCGTAATGGACCATCTGACGAAAGACGATCTGGCGCAAATAGACCGAGAGTACTTGCAGAGCCTTGAAAACGGTACGGTGATCGATTTGGCCTGTAGGTTGAGGGATTATTGTGTGAAGTTGGTGGAACGTCTTGAGCAAGACTCCAGGAACGGTTCCAAGCCACCCTCATCAGATAATCCCTATGATAAGGATAAGGAGAAG
>CAYPSZ010000246.1:0-5552 GCA_964413125.1 uncultured Desulfobacterales bacterium | reverse complement strand
TGCACGGCTCGCTGGATTTATCCGGGGCAACACTGGATATCCCCCGTGATCTTAAGATTTATGGCACCCTTGAGGTCTCCGGAGGAAGTGTTTCTGTGGGCGGTGACTTGGATGTGTCCGGGTCCAATGCGCGACTTGTAATGACAAATGAAGCCGACCTGGTGGAGGTTGAAGGAAACGCCTTATTCCGAGGGGCAAGCACGTATGTTGAGAGCGGTGAGACCGTGGATGAGTATCTCTCTGCAGGGACGCTGAAGGTGGCAGGGGATTTCAATCAGGGAAGCAGGTACATGTCCTTCCGTGCCTCGAACACCCACACCGTAATACTGAATGGCGAATCGCTTCAAACGGTCCATTTCACCCATCCAAGCCACTCCTGGTTCCAGCGCCTGGAGATCGCCAACACTTCCGAAGAAGGAGTGATCTTCGAACCGGCGGACCGGATCTTTGCCAGGGAAGGAGTAACGCTCACCACCGATAATGTCTCCGGACTGAATCTCAATCCATACATCACCTCGCCTCCGCCCCCGACCTCCACCTGGTACCGCGACCTTCCAAATATCCACCAGGTGGAGGCTGACGATCCCGACTTCATGAACCCGGCAGTCCAGGAAGTAATCCATTTCTCGGTGGATGCTGAGAGTGCGGCAAAGGGAGTGTTCATCGGACCGGACGGAGTTCTCCATTGGAAGCCCGCGAGGGAGCATGTGGGAGAACATGCCATTACAGTGATCGCCTCCGACCGCCTCGGGGCAAGGGGCTGTCAAACTTTCACCGTGGATGTGGCCCACCCACTGTTCGAAACACCGGAAAACGACAGTCCGGCAAACGCAACGCCTATTCCGGTTGCAGGCAGCATTGCAAAAGCCGATTTGAAAGTCCCGGTAGGTGTGGAAAGTGATGTGGATTTTTACGAAATAGTCCTGGCGGGCGACCGGCGGATCACTGTGTCTATGCTCACCCATGGGGCGGGAAAGTACAATTGCGATCTTATGGATGGCGAGGGAACCGTTTTAGGTTCATTCGGGCTCTCAGGCGTGGCGGAAAGGCCCGTTGAGAACTATTTGTCGGTCGGGCTCGCCGCAGGCAACTATTATCTGCGGGTTACAGGTGTTGAGGGGGACTATGAGCCTTCCCAGGTATACGGGATCGGCTATGTTGATCTGGGTCCGGCGGAAAGAGAAGAAACCGTCGAGGTCGCTTTCGACGCCGAGTACCGGGACGTGCTCTATACAAGATTTGATTCTCGGGCCTATGTGTTGACTCTGGATCAGGACCGGGCCTTGCAGATCGATTTCCACAACCCTCTTGCATCGGACTATCTCTTCACCCTGCTGGATTCTGATCAGCAAACCCTTGAGTCGTTTTCACTGCCTGCCGGCCTTGATCTTATTGCCACAGTCAATCTCGGGAAAGGGACCTATACGTTCTTCATGGAAACGGACGGCCTTGTGGATGCGTCAGAGGAATTCGCCATCTCCTTTTCCATTTCCGACCCGGATGACTCCGTGGAATTCGAGTTCAACGACACGCCGGATTCGGGAACGCCCGTCTTTCCGGAAACTCCCATGACGGGAAGGATTGCGTCCTCAGAGGATGTGGATTTCTTCGTACTGGACCTTCCCATGACGTCCATGCTTGATATTGCATTTTACACGTCCTCCCATGCTACGGGCCATTACGAGCTTTCGGTCCTGATCGGGGAAAACGTCATCAACCGGGTTACCATTGCAGGGGAAGAAGACTCGGCTGTTTTGCCGGTAGGGTTCTTTCCCGGGACCTATTATCTGGAAGTAACGGGAGAAGGTGTGTCCTCATCCGATGCCTACCGCATCGAGTTAAAGGAGGTGGAGGGGGTTGACCGGGAGTTCGAGCCAAACAACTCCATGGAATATGCCAATGCCATGCACCCTGGAATCACCAAGGACTGCTACCTCCACAGTGCCGAGGATGTGGATTACTTCAGTGTTTCCTACGATTCGTTGGGCTATTTCGGCGTGTTCCTGACCCCTCGAACGGAAGGGGTCGAGTATACGGTCAAGGCGTATAACGCTGAGGGGAGGCCGATTCTCGATTTTCAGGCTCAGGGTCTTGAGATGGTCTACCGTGAGCTTTCTCTCCATCCCGGTATCTATTTCATGGAGGTCTCCGGGACCGGAGAAGGGGCATACGGCCTCCTTGTGGAAGGCGGGGAAGGGATCGGGATCCGGAAGGTCCTGTTGGGACTGGCCGTCACCAACGTGCCGAAGCGTTTGGAAAAGGGCGAGGAGGTGCAACCGGCCCTCACAGCCAGCTTCAGTGATGGTTCCGTTATGGATGTCACGCAGGACGCCCCCGGGGAGGCGGTGTGGACCTCTTCCGACCCTGATATTGTGTCGGTGTCCCCGGACACAGGGGTGATTACGGCCCACGCCGATGGAGCCGCATCAGTGTTCGCGAGTTATCAGGGCAGAGCGGCCAAGGTGGATATAACAGTGGGAGCGGCCATGCCCGAGGCGCTTCAAGCTCATGGAAACCTGGTCCTTGTTGCAGGCGGGGGGGCGGCGGCCACAAACGTGCTCAAGGAATCCACACAATACCTTTCCAACCTGGTCTACTCCCGTTTCATTGCCCGCGGATTCGAGCACGTGGATATCTTTTACTTCAATCCCCTGTCATGGCAGGACATAAACGGCGACGGCTACCGAGACCCGGTCGTTGATGATGATACGCCCACGGTGGATGAGCTGCGTGAGGCCATTGAAGAGTGGGCGGTTGAGCAGGACAGCACCGGTCCTCTATACGTAGTGCTGATCGATCACGGAGGGATCGGCACGTTCGAGGTGTTTCCGGGAGAGGTAATCACCTCGGCCCAACTGGCGGCATCGCTGACCCTATTCGAGGAGACTTCCGGCAGGGAGTCCCTGGTGTTCATCGAGGCCTGCAAGTCCGGCAGCTTTGTGGACGACCTGGTTTCTCCGGGCCTCCCGCGGGCGGTTGTCACCTCCACGGACCAAGGAAACGCATACCTGGGATTGAAAGGCAGGATCTCCTTTACGCAGTTCTTCATGGACAAAGTCTTCGCAGGGGAATCCTTTTACAACAGTTATTTGAAGAGCATGAACGCCCTTTCCATAAGCGGGAGACCTTACAGCCTGATGATGCCGCAGTTTGTTGAAGGGGTTTGCTTCAGCATTGGCAGGCGGAAACTCGGAGGGGACTTCGCCATAGCAGGACTCTATCCGGACATCCTGCATCAGACAGAGGATTTGGATATTCAGGCGGGGAGCACACAGAAGTTCTCGGTGACCATTTCCGATCTCACCGGCGTCACACGTGTATGGGGCGTGGTGGAGCCGCCTGACTACGAACCGCCCCCGGTGGTGCAGGACTTGGAGTCCCCTGAAGAGGCCCTGCCATCCTTTGACCTGATCGACGAAGACGAAAAAGGCGTGTTTGACGGTGTCTTCACCGGGCAGTATGGGGATTTCGCTTATAACGGCCAATACCGTATTGTGTTTTACGCGCGCAGCACAGAAGGACTTGTGGCGGTCTCCCCGCCCACCCTGGTGAATGTTACCGGAGGTAAGGAACCCGGCAAATATAATCTCACCTACATAGCAGGACCGAATGGCTCCATAACGGGTGATACACCTCAGACAGTGGAACACGGGTCGGATGGAAGCCGGGTGGAGGCGGTACCGGATGAAGGCTGTCATTTTGTGGAGTGGAGTGACGGATCGACCGAAAATCCGCGAAAAGACACGAATGTAAGTGATCACATCAGCGTAACGGCAAGCTTTTCAGTTAACGAGTATACGGTCAACTTCCTTGACCACGACGGCACGGAGTTGAAGACCGCAACAGTGAAACATGGACAGGGCGCCACGGCCCCTGAGGACCCTGGGCGCGAGGGTTACACCTTTGTCGGATGGGACGTTGAGTTTGCAAATATCACAGCCGGCCTGGATGTAACTGCTCAGTACACCGTCAATAGGTACACCGTCACCTTTGATACACAAGATGAGAGTGTCGTTGATCCCATCACCAAGGAGTTCGATACGGAAGTGACACTGCCTAAAGGCTCCTCGCGGGAGGGTCATACGTTCCTGGGTTGGAACACTGCTCCGGACGGCAGCGGAAAAAACTATGCTCCGGGCGATAGCCTAGCCATACCTGTGGACGGTCTGGTCCTTTACGCCCGTTGGAGCATCAATGAGTACACTCTGACTTATACCGCCGGAGACAATGGCTCCATAACGGGTGATACACCTCAGACAGTGGAACACGGGTCGGATGGAAGCCGGGTGGAGGCGGTGCCGGATGAAGGCTGTCATTTTGTGAAGTGGAGTGACGGATCGACCGAAAATCCGCGAAAAGACACGAATGTTACCGCCGACATAAACGTCAGCGCAGTCTTTGATTATCTGCTTGGCGATGTCAACCTAAACGGCAGAGTGGATCTTATGGATGCTGTCTTGCTTATTCGTTATGCAGCCGGGCTAACAATCCTGACGGATGTGCACAAGAGAGCCAGGAACATTACCGGTCACGAAGATCACAATGATGTCGGAATCTCAGATGCCATTAAGATCTTGAGACTTCTATCAGGCGCGAACTGATGTTGCCTTCTCTGAAGGGCTGAGGGCACATTTCTGTTTAATCCTATGGCCGGGGCGCCTTATCAATCCCTCAATTTCGGAGAGGCCGGCGATACGTCACGCAGTCGGGTGCATGTTCAAGGGAAGAACAAGATGGCTATAAAAGATATGACCTTTGTCTGGTTTCATTTTTGTGGTTCTTCCTGTATGCTGTATCACTAAAGGCTGCTTTTGCTTATTCGGATCGACGGAAAACTTCGATCCCTGCGCCGGCGTGGGTAGGCCTGTAGGCACGGCCCCGTGCCGTGCCGGCACACGGGTCACGGAACATCCGTAATAACGCTTTCATCCGCAAGCATGGTAAAGGGCCGTCATGTACATTCGGCTTTGTGAACCCGCAAGAAGCAAGGCCGCTCTAATTCTCGGGATGGGAGATAGGCAATGGAAATACGTACCGAAGAAGAGATAAAAAGGGTAATCAGAACCCAGCTTCCCCGCCTTATGGAGACGGATCCGGATATACGGGATTTTATTGTCCGTGTGACACGTGAACGCTTTGCTGAAAAGAAGGAAACCGAGAGCAAGTTCGATCGCATGATGGAGGAGCTGAAAACTCAAAGAGAAACCCACCACCGGGAATTTGCGGCCTGGGAGGCTAGGTGGGCAGAGGAGAGAGCTGAGGACAAAAAAAAATGGGAAGCCCAAGAGAAGAAATGGGAAGCGCAAGATAGAAACTGGGAAGCCCAAGAGAAAAAATGGGAAGAAAATCAGCGGGTCATCAACGATTTGCTTGCTTCTGTTAAGGCGATTGTTCAAAAGCAGGATTCCAGTATCGGAGCATTGGGAGCCAGGTGGGGTTTGCATTCGGAAGCCTCATTTCGAAATGGTCTAAAAGCTATATTGGAGGAGTCCTTTGGTGTTAAGGTGATTCGCTATGAGGATTATGACAGCAAAGGCAGGGTATTCGGAAGG
>CAYPSZ010000245.1:0-14457 GCA_964413125.1 uncultured Desulfobacterales bacterium | reverse complement strand
GAGGGTTCCCAGGTGGAGGATGGTATTTTGCCTTGGCCCCTTCTCGGTGCGGACCGACTCGCATAATTTATGCGTATAATATGCTTTGCGTGCCCTTTTATTATATTTTTCTTTGGCTCTGATGTACATAATGATGATATTATACCACATTCAAAACCAATTGCAAGCACAAAATCCATTGTGGGGGGCACTACATTCGTGCCGGAGAAAACTGAACCTAGTGATTTTAGCGTGTTACAAAACTGAGCGCTATGAAAAGGGCATAATATTGCTATAACTTTTGAGATTGCCCCAGAAACTTGGGTTAACAAACACAAACATTTCCCTTGGACCCAATACCGCGTCCGAAATAGCTGAACCAAAACGGGTGAAGGGCCTTCAAGGTGGCGTTGAGTGATCGCTCCACCTTTTCACTTTTGAGTGAGATCAAGACTTGTTCCTGCACAGAGAAGCGACAAGCGACAGTTTTCCATTAAAACATACGATACGTTATGTTGCGAGTTCTATTGTTTAATAGATTCGATGACTTGCAAGCCATTCTATTTTATTCATTTTATTCCATAATGATATCAAGCAGTTTGGCGTGTCACTCCAAATCGTGAATCTCTTCTTGTATCAGCGCGTTAAGGGCCCTGGCAACATGTGTATCGGATCGTGAAGTGGTAGGGGTGTGTAGTTTACATTCTCCAATGTTGAATTTCCAGGCGTTCGACTCCTAACCCTCAGGGTATCAGCCTGCAGAAAAATCTTTGATGTGTCTGACCAGGCGACCCGCACGCGCAAATGCCGGCCCTTTGGCGAGTTTGTAAATCCAATGTCCTCCACCCTGAAAACCTCAGATATGTCTGACTCAGCCCGTATCGCACTTGCCGGAAGAATCCGCTACAGGACGGGGTTCAGGCAGCCCGGACTTCCTCCTTGCGCAGGGCCCCCTGCAGGGTGTGGCGTTTCCGGGAGGAGAGCACCATCTTGCGCATGCGAAGAGATCGCGGGGTTACCTCCAGAAGCTCGTCCTCTCGAAGAAAGCTGATGGCCCGCTCCAGGGTAAGAGGAGTGATAGGGGAGAGAAGGACGTTGTCGTCTTTTCCCGCAGCCCGCATGTTAGTCAGTTTCTTTTCCTTACAGGCATTAACGTCGATGTCCTGGCCGCGGTTGTGTTCACCCACGATCATGCCCTCATAGACCGGGTTGCCGGGCACGATAAAGAGGCGGCCTCGAGGCTCGAGATTGGCCAGGGCATAGGCCACGGCCTTCCCGTTCCGGTCCGCCACGATGGACCCGGTAAAGCGGCTGGGGCACGGCCCTCGAAACTCGCCGTAACCGTCGAAAAGAGAATGCATGATGCCGGTCCCCCGCGTGTCCGTGAGAAACTCGTCCCGGTAGCCGATCAGGGTGCGGGCGGGCACGGAAAACTCCAATCGCACGCGTCCGGAGTCGTTGTTAACCAGGTGGGTCATTTTGGCCTTCCTAAGCGAGAGCTTTTCGGTGACCACACCCAGAAACCGCTCCTCACAATCCACCAGCAGCAGCTCCAGAGGTTCCAGCTTTTTCCCCTTATCGTGTCGGAAGAGCACCTCTGGACGCCCCACGCAGAACTCGTAGCCTTCCCGCCGCATGGTCTCGATAAGAATGGAGAGCTGAAACTCACCCCTCCCCTTGACCAGCATGCTATCCCGATCGTCGGCCTCTTCCACCTGGATGGCCACGTTTTGGAGGGTCTCCTTGTAAAGGCGCTCGCGAATGCGGCTGGATTGAACGTATTTCCCCTCCTGACCGCCCAGGGGTGAATCGTTGATCGTGAACTTCATGGATACCGTGGGTTCGTCCACACGGATTCGAGGAAGGGGATTCGGGGCGGAGCGCTGGCAGATGGTATCCCCTATTTTCACGTCCTCGATGCCCGCAAGCACGACGATATCTCCGGCCTGAACCTCCTCCACCTCACGAAGGGCGACTCCCTCATGCACCTGGAGCTTAGACACCTTCAAGGGCATAGCCATCCCTTGCTCGGAAATGCACACAAGAGAGTCTCGTGACCGGGCGCGGCCGTTGAAAATCTTTCCCACGGCCAGCCGGCCCAGATAATCGGAGTACCCCAGGTCCGAGACCAGCATCTGGAATGCGGCCTCCGGATCGTGAGACGGCCCGGGCACAGATTCGAGGATGGTGTCCATGAGAACGTGCAGGTTGTCGCTGTTTTCGTGAAGGCCTCGGGCGGCCACCCCATCCCGACCCACCGCGTAGAGAACAGGGAAGTCCAGCTGCTCCTCGGATGCGTCCAGGTCGATGAGAAGGTCATAGATCTCGTCCAGGACCTCTTCGGGGCGTGCGTCCCGGCGATCTATCTTGTTGATGACCCCGATTATGGCGAGTCCCGCGTCAAGGGCCTTTTTGAGCACAAAGCGCGTCTGGGGAAGCGGGCCTTCCGCTGCGTCCACCAAGAGGAGAGCTCCATCGGCCATTGACAGGGCCCGCTCCACCTCACCTCCGAAATCCGCGTGTCCCGGGGTATCGATGATGTTGATTCGGACCCCCTTCCACATCACCGAGCAGTTCTTGGCTGCGATGGTGATGCCCCGCTCCCGCTCCAGATCCATGGTGTCCATGAGGCGGTCTTCGACATTCTGGTTGGCTCGGAACAAACCGCTCTGTTGAAACATGGCATCCACCAGGGTTGTCTTGCCATGATCCACGTGGGCGATAATAGCGACATTGCGGGTTTGCGGGGTGATACGTTCAACCGTCATCAGACCGGGAGTTTCCTTTTCTTGATTCTCTTTAAGGACCATAATGCGAAAAAGGCTTATTCGCAAGGACTATCGGCATCGTGCGGATGTCGTGGTTGCCTTTGATAGAAAATTCGCCGGACCCGCGGATATGAAAAAGCTGTAGATTCAATCGAAGGCGCTGTCCATGTCCGCGTATTTGTGAAGAAACAGCCGAAGGTCCTTGAAGTCGTCTATTCTCTCCCGCAGCATTTCATGGGTCCAGTCCCACCATCGGGTTTCCTGCAGGGCTTCTGCCACCGCCCTGGGGAACCGCCTGCGGATGATCCTGGCCGGCGATCCTGCAACGATGGTATAAGGCGGCACATCTCTGGTGACCACGGAATGGCTGCCCACCACCGCGCCGTCGCCGATTCTCACACCGGGCATGATCACGGCCCCGTGACCGATCCATGTGTCGTGACCGATGACCACTCTCTGCCTGCGCCGCCAGTTGAAAAAACTCTCATCCTGTTTTCCGGTGAAACCGTATCGCTCGCCTCTGTAGGTGAAGTGATGCAGTGACGGACGTTCCATGGGATGGGCGCCGGGGTTGATACGGCTCATTTCGGCGATGTTGCTGAATTTGCCTATGTGGGTGTAGATGATGGAACTTAACCTGCATACGTAACTATAATCGCCAAGCGTAGACTCGGTCATCCGGACAAAGTCCAGGACTTCAGTGTATGCGCCTATTCTGCAATCTCTGATCACTGCTGTTGCGGCGACCAGAGGTCTTTCGGAAAGCAGGGCCGTTTCAACTCGTGCGGTTCCATTCGCTGTCGAACAACGAGTGTTCATTCAAATGTCTCCTTTCATGAGCTTGTCTTCTTTACCGGGGGTCTTCTTGAAAGGCATTGAGCCGAGCCTTCCCTGTTTAACAAGACTGCGCTTTTTTGGCCGGAGCCTTCAATGAGACGAGTCACCGTGCCGAATGCCTTTCGCATTTTCAAATGGTGGAGATAGCGCTCTGAGATCTCCACCAAATGGACTCCCTGATAATTACCGAGCAGAGAGAAAAAGCCGTGGAACGGAAAAGTTCCGCTGCCCGGGATAATATGTTCGTCGCCGCGTCCAAAAGGCAGCATGCCGGCCTTATCCTTTTCCATGTAGAAATTGGCAATACCGTGATTATCGTGAATATGTGTATGCACTATCCATGGTATCGCGTCTCTAACCCAATCCAGGGGATCTTCTCCATAATAGGCGGCGGCCAGGTTCAGATGCCCCGTGTCCAGGGTCATGCGGACGTTGGGCCTGTTTATATCCCGGATAACCTCCACCAGATCTTCGATGAATTCCGCGTAGGAATAAGGGGAGTAGTCGGCATAGGGACGCTGATTCTCCATGGCTATCATGAGGTCCGGAAACTCCCGGGCGACGGCGGAGAGGCAGGCCTTTTCGTGGGCTATCAGTTCGTTCTTTTTTTCCGTGTCATAGTGCCACGCTGGTTTTCCGTATCTGGGGAAGTCAACATTGTCGACGTAGCGGCCCGGGTGATAGACCAGAACACCCGCCTCGAGGCGTGCGCATATCTCGGCACAGCGCTTCAACACCTCAAAGTGGAGCTTCCCGTGCTCACGGTCGAACAGGTTGAGCCGCAGCGGAACATGGACGCTGAGAGCGAAGGAATAGTCCTTGAGAATGAGTTCGAGCTTATGAAGGATATCCTTGCAAAGCCTTCCGCATACGATGAGCTCAAAGTCGTCCGGCACAATTTCCACCGCCTCGTAGCCTGCCCGGCCGGCCTCATCGAGTGCGGCAATAAAGGTGTAGGGGTTGTGGTCCAGATCGGCGCCGCCCACTCTTATTCCCATGCGGTACATGATGAATATACCTCCCTGCCCTTGACGTAGGTCTTTAGTATTCTCGGATAGGACAGGGTGTGATCCACCACCAGCATGTCCGCCTGGTGTCCCGTCATAAGACTTCCCCTCTCTTGGTCCATCCCCATGGCCCTGGCCGGATTGCGGCTGAAAAGCAGGACGGCCTCATGAAGAGGCATCCCGCATTGTCGGGTTATTTTGAAGAGTGCGTGAAGCAGGGTGGAGGGCACGTAGTCCGAGCATACGATATCCGCCCCGCCTTGCCTGACTATGTTTAGGGCGCTGAGATTGCCGTTGTGTGATTCTCCCCGAATGATGTTGGGAGCGCCCACCGCCACCATCAGTCCCCGATGCCGCGCATAAGTCAGAGCCTCGTGGGTGACTGGAAACTCGGACACTACTGCCCCGCACCCGGTTATGAATTCGATTTTTTCAAGGGTGTCATCGTCATGGCTGGCCAGGGGTATGCCGTGGGCGCGGCAGATATCCGCGAGCCTGCGCGCGTTTTTCAGACCAACGCTCTCCTTGATGTCTTTCCTCTTCTCCATGATCTCCATTATGAGGTCCTCGTCCTGGGAAAAATAGGCGCCGTAGTATTCTCTGAACTGCTCCAGGGTCTTGAACTGGCCCTGGCCGGGGGTGTGGTCCATAATGGAAACCAGGTCCACATGTCCCTCGCTTATCAGGTCCTGGATTAAGGGCAGGGTATCCGAGTCGGTGATTTCATAGCGGACATGGATTCTGGTATCCACGCACAGGTTTCCGGACATGGCCCTTACCTCCCGTATGATCCTGTCGGCCGTGTCCATGGTTCTCAGTATGGCGTATTCCTTTTCGGCAAAGGAGATGGAGTGAAATATGGTGGTGACGCCTGCCGCGGCCAGCTTTTTGTCCAGCTCGGCAACCGCCATGTCCACCGGCAGGAAGCTTCCCGGCCGTGACTCGATTTCCTTTTCTATGGCATCGCTGTGAAGATCTATGAACCCGGGCAGGACAAAGGCGCCTTGGACGTCAATCGCCTCGCTCGACAATGTGAGATCCGGACCTAATGCCGCGATCATTCCGCCTTCAATGTAAATTGTGCAGTTTTCAAGGACTCCGTCAGGGGTTGCCGCGGCCGCATTGACAATCTGAAATGTATTGTTCTTCTTCATTTATCAAACCTCTTCTATCGGCATGGTGAATATCTCATCGCTGAATTCCCTCAAGGTCTCGGGCTGGTGAAATACCCCGACCATGGTTGTTCCCTGCTGTCTCAGCTCCTTGAGTATGTCGAGGACCACATCGGTCGTCCCCTGGTCCAGGGATGCGGTGGGCTCATCCAGTATCAACAGCCGCGGCGCCTTGATTACCGCTCTTGCAATATTGATTCTCTGCTGTTCACCGCCGCTAAAGGTTGCGGGATACGCGTCAAAGAGCATTGAAGGGATGTTGAGTCGGTCCAGCAGTGCGGCTGCCTTGATGCGGGCCTTTTTCACTTCATGGCCTGAGTGCAACAGGGGCGCTGCCACAATGTCCAGTGCCGATACCCGCGGAATCACCTTGAGAAACTGTGTGATGCTCCCGAATTCAGATTCACGGACCAGGCTGACGATGTTTACGGCCTCCCGCGCCATGTTGACCCTGCCGAAGCGGTCGGAGTCGTACCATATGTCGCCCGATGTGGTCAGATAGGTGCGGTAGATGCATTTGAGCACCGAACTCTTGCCCGATCCGCTGGGCCCGGAAATGCCCATGGAACCGCCGCAGGGCACCTGCAGCGAGATGTTGCTGAAGCCTTCTATGATCCTGCCCCCGAGATGGTGCATGACAAATCTTTTTGAGAGGTTCTGCAGCTTCAACATTTTAAATCACCGGCGCCTCATTCTAGAGAGTCGAGTTGACCAGCAGTTGTGTGAACGGATGCTGGGGGTCTTCGAGGATCTGATCCGTGAGCCCTGATTCCACCGCGCGCCCGTCCTTCATGACCATTGTCCTGGTTGTCAGGTGCTTGATGATTCCGAGGTCGTGAGAGACCACTATGGTGGTCAACTTCATCTCCTGCTGCAGATTTTTGATCAGATCCAGGACCCTTGCCTGGACCGACAGATCCAGTCCCGTTGTGGGTTCATCCAGAAAGAGCAGCAGGGGGTTCACGGACAATGCCCTGGCGATCTGTACCCGCTGCTGCATACCGCCGCTGAAATTGCAGGGCGGCTCATCCATCCTTGATGAGGGCACCTCGGTCTTTTTAAGGAGTTCGGCCGCCCTTCCGCGGATTTCTGCGACACTCCGACAACCCCCCATGATCAGGCGTTCGCCTATGTTGCCGCCGGCGGATATGTGCATCTTGAGACCCAGATGCGGGCTTTGATAAACCATGCCCATGAGGTGGTTCCGCAGGAGTCGTTTGTGAAACGAATTCATTTGAAACAGGTCGCCCCCCAAGTCGTCGAGTGCCGCGCCAAGTCCGTTCAAGGAGTTCAGCCGCGCGCTTTCCAGGTGAAGGAGCATGCATCCCCTCGTGGCAGGCTCGTCGAAATGGAGCAGTTTCATGAGGGTGCTCTTGCCGGAGCCGCTTTCGCCCACCACTCCGAGCACCTCGCCGTCAAAAAGATCGAATGAAATTTTGCTGCAAGCGACCACCGAGTCACAATAGGGACAGATATTGCCCTCTAACACAGCCGCGTAATCAAGGCACCAGGAGCAGCCGGGCCCATAGACCTTGGACAGACCGTCAATACTCAGGATGGGATTCATTGTTTTCCCTGTGCCGGGCCTCCATTCTGATCTTCATGCAATGTGCGGTATCAGAGCACAACCACCGCCTGGCTCCTGTATGGTCATCCACCATCTCATCCAGAAAGGTGCCGGTGCTTCCGCATCTTTCGCAGCGCCGGTCATTGAAATCCTCCACCCGGAAAGGAAAATCATCGAACTCAATGGGCTCCACCTCCGTCCACGGAGGGATGGCATATATTCTCTTTTCACGGCCGGCGCCGAAGAGCAGGAGGGAATCGGAACGGTTCAGCCCGGGCACGTCCCAGCGGGGTATGGGGCTGGGAGACATCATGTAGCGGCCGTTGACCATGACCGGATAGCCCCACCCTATGGTCACCTCCTTGTATTTGACGATGCTTTCGTAGAGATAGAGCCACATGGCGCTGTAGTCGGCCTCGGCGTGCATCCTTCTGGTCTCCATCTCTGAGTGTTCCACCACCCGCAGAGGTTCAGGCAGCGGAACCTGGAAGACCAGCACCTGGTCGGAGCGGAGCCGCTCCTCGGGTATGCGGTGGCGGGTCTGCACCAGCGTTGCTCTGGCTGTGTCTTCGGTCGTCTCAACCCCTGTGACCCGTACAATGAGCTTTTTGATGTTTACCGCGTTGACGCTGTCATCACATCCCTGGTCTATGACCTTGAGAATGTCGTCCGGGCCTATGATGGAAAGGGTGATCTGCAGGCCCCCTGTTCCCCAGCCCCGGGCGATGGGAAGCTCGCGGGAGCCGAAAGGGACCTGGTATCCGGGAATTGCAATAGCCTTGAGGATTTTCCTTCTGATCTCCCGTTTTGCCGCCTCATCCAGAAAGGCGAAATTGTAGCCCTTGACCATTAATTTTCCTCTTTTCCCGAGCGGGAGCTATTGTCCGCCATGTTCCTGCGGGCGCACCGCAGCCTGTCGAGTTCCGACTGGAAGGTTACGTAATGGGGCAGCTTGAAATGATTGGCAAAGCCCATGGACTCGATGCCGTCTATATGCGTGAGAACAAATTCCTGGTCCTCGGAAGGGTATTTGCAGGTCTCAGCGCGCATTGCCACGTCCAGCGTGGCCATTGATATGGCCTTGGTCTCGTTGTGGCCGAAACAGATGCCGTATCCCACCTGGAACTTGGGTGATCCCTCGATGTTGGTTATGCGGGAGATGATCTCCACTTCGGTGACCGGCACCTCGCCCAGAAACGTCTCCCTGCCGTCAATGGGGCTTTTGACGCTCACCGGAAGACAGCCCACTCTGAGTTCGCCGATGGTGGGGTGAGAGGAGCCGTAGCCCCGCATGTTCGAATAAGCCAGCGCGAGCATGCCCCCTGTTTCACCCCGGGCCATGGTCTGCAGCGCAGCGCTGCGTGAGGCAGGGAAGTCCAGGGCGTGCCTGGTTATATCGGCTGTTTCCGCGTCTTGCCCTGCCGCTTCAGGCGACACCAGGAGATCCTCGCCTCGCAGAACATCCACCAGCTTGGAAAAGGTGTCGGGTATGTCTTCCTTCAATCCGGCCGAACGCAGAAACTCCCTGTACCTTGCGCGGGCCGAATCCTGGTCTTCTTCTTCGAGTGTGAAATCGAGAAGCCTGATGGTGTAGTCCGGGGAAGGGCCCAGGATCTGGCCGCCCGGTATGTCCTTGAAGGCCGATGACAGTCGCCGCAGCACACGAATGCCGTAGGTCGAGCGGGGTATTGAGTAGGCAAGCCGCGGCAGGTTGGTGCGGTAGGCCCGCAACATGAAAGCCGCCTCGAGGGTATCGCCTGCCGACTGTTTGACGGCAATGGCCGCCAGGTCCGGTGCATAAAGCGATCCTTCGCCCATTACCCTGTCCACAAGAAAATGCAACTGCCGCTTGATCTGCTCAATCGTAAGGGGGAAAGTGGAACCGTCATTGCGCCTGAGATCAAGATATGAAATGGAGTTTTCAATCGCCTCCCGGCCTCCTTTGACCGCCACGTAGGCCATACTCTTATGCCTCCTCAGTGATTTCCATCCTGGTGGACCTTGGCAAGGCGAGCACGGATTCGGAATCACAGAACAGAAGGTCTATGCCCAAGGGAAATCGGCTGTTCAGTTGCCGCGCCAGCTCCAGTTCCTGCGCATCTACCCCGTCAAGGAATATCTCGGATTCTTTCCTGATACCGGGCCCGTTCAGCGTTATTTTGACCCGGCCGCGCGCATTCAGGTGATCCACCGGATAAATGACCGTGGCTCCTCGATCCGGTTGCTCCGGCGTACCCACCGAGATATTGATCAGTTGCCCGCCGGAAGAGCCCCCGAACACGACCACATAATCGGCGTTTTCAATGGGAACACAGCGGCATGCACAGAACATTCTGATATCATTGATAAAGTTGGTGTCGACTCCTTGCCCGACAACCGCCAGCAGGACCTCATGATCCAGCAGGGTCTCGCATATTGACTGTAGCAGTGTGGTCTCGGGCTGTTTTTCCACCGGCACGATCATGCCGGGATTGGACATCGCCTGCATGAGGGCCCTGAACAGCCGTTGAGTATGAAGAACCTTTTCCATGGATTTCACCCCTCGGCCATGAGTTCAAAATTGACTCTGGTGCTTTTCACCAGGGCCTTTTCCCTCTCCATGTGTTCCCTCAAGGCGGGTTCCCCGGCCATTATCCAGTCTGCAATGAATCTTAGTGCATCACTATCGCCCGTCCTCACGGCCGCGTCGGCGCATGCGGCGATGAAGGCCCTGTTCTCGTGGTCACCCTGCACCAGGCCGTAACCGAAGGCGTCCCCATAGGCCGCAAGCGCTTCGCTTGCCAGCACCTCCCCGACATGAAAGGGGGTGTCAAAGCAATCCTTGACGCCCAACATCACCATCCCCACAACGCTCTTCCTGGCCTCGAAACCCATATGCCTGAGCCTTTCAGCCATGCGATCGACGTCCTCCCTCGATACATGCACAAGTGTGAGCGCGCATTCATGGGTCCATTGCCACTCGGCCGTTTCCTGTGAAGGGTGCGCTTTCATATTCATTCCAGGACCTTTCTTCTCGCCGAACTCGAAACATAGTCCACGGCAAGTACCGTGAGGAATATTACGAGCACGATTGCGGCGGTTTTCTGATAGTCGCAGAGACGCATGGCCACTGTTAATTCAAAGCCTATTCCCCCTGCACCTACCACGCCCAGAATTGTGGACGTGCGCACGTTGCGATCCAGGATATAGAGGTTGTAGCTGTTGAACAGGGGAAGCACCTGCGGGAGTACCCCGTGAATTATTTTCTGGGTTGTGCCTGCGCCGGTGGCGTCAATGGCCTCCAGAGGCCTTGGGTCGATGTTTTCGACGGCCTCGCCGTAAAACTTCCCCAAAAAACCTATGGAAGTGAGGGCAAGGGCGATCACACCCGCAAATGGGCCCAGCCCCACCGAAACGACGAAAAACAAGGCGAAAAGAATGTCAGGCATGGCGCGGCAGAAATTGCAGATTTCACTGGACATCCTGTTGATGAAACCGTGGCGCACAATATTTCGAGCGGAAAGGACACCCAAAAAAACGCTCAGCACAATGGCGGTGACGCTGCCCGCGACCGCCATTCCAAGCGTTTCCACTATCAAGGACAGATACTTGGGAAGCTCCGAAAAATCCGGCGGCACCATGTATCCGAAGATATCGATGAGCAGAGGCAGGGACTTGGCCAGTTCGGCCGTCTGGGTTGACATGTCCACAAGTGTGTACAGGAAAAGGGCGCCCAGCATGGAAATCATTGGGATGGAGTACTTGCTGTTGGTTCTGGAGAACACTTCTCCGTCTGTGGTTGTCTGCCGGAG
Organism: uncultured Desulfobacterales bacterium; assembly: GCA_964413125.1. Lineage (GTDB taxonomy): Bacteria > Desulfobacterota > DSM-4660 > Desulfatiglandales > HGW-15 > JAIPEI01. Next base: position 3,336 of record CAYPSZ010000245.1, on the reverse strand, counting down.
GTACGCGGAAAGCCGGTCAATGAGGGTTACAATGATAAAAATGACAATGACGATGGCTGCAACCCGCGGGTAATGGAACTGGCGCATATTCCTGTAGAGTTCGGTACCGATGCCGCCTGCGCCGATAATGCCTATGCCGATGACCGTGCGGATATTGTGGTCCAGGATAAAGAGCGTATAGCCCGTGAACAGAGGAACAAGCTGGGGCACGATTGCGTGCCTGATGACATGAAATGAGTGGGACCCTGTTGATTCAGCGGCCTCCACCGGCTTCTGATCAATGCTTTCAATGGCCTCGGCATAGAACTTGCCGGCCAGGCCGATGGTATGCAGCATGATGGTCATGATGCCGGGCAGGTTGCCCACACCCATGGAGCTGATGAAAATGAGCGCGTACACCAGTTCCGGAATGGATCTGAGAATGCCTATCAGGGATTTGGCGAGATTGTAGACGAGAGCGCACGGTGCTGTATTCCTGGCGGCAAGAAAACCCACGGGGAGCGACAAAACCACCCCCAGCATGGTCCCCCAAAGGCCAATTACCAGGGTTTCAAGGGAAAGACGCAGTATCTCCCGCCATATGCCGAAGTCGGGAGGCGTCATTTCACGCAGCATATCCAGGGACATGGGCAGGCCTTCAATGACCGACCAGATGTCCACCCTGGTTATCCGGAAGGAAGACCAGACAATGCTCAGTGCAACTACATAGAACGCGATCCGGGCGAATCCGCGCATCACGCCGCTGTGCATATTTCCACTTCCTCGCCGCTGTAGATGTAATCCAGGGTATCCCTGTCCAATGCCTGCGGCGGCCCGTCATGGACGATTACACCGTCTTTCATTGCGATGACTCGGGAGAAATGACTTTTTACATAGTCGATATGGTGGATCACGGTCACAATCGTGAGTTGCTTCTCCCGGTTTATTTTTTTCAACAGTTTAATGATCATAGTGGACGTCTTGGGGTCCAGGTTGGCGATGGGTTCATCGGCAAGCAGGAGGAGCGGGTCCTGCATGAGGGCCCTGGCTATGGCCACGCGCTGTTTCTGGCCGCCTGAGAGCTTGTCCGCGCGGGTATTCAACCGGTCTTCCATACCCACAAAGCCCAGCAGATCCCGGGCCTTTTCGATTTCCCTTTTTCCGAAGAACCCTATGAGCGACTTTATGAATCCGGTCCCGGTATCCAGCTTTCCGAGAGATCCGCACAGCACGTTATGCCGGGCCGACGTGCGTTCCACAAGGTTGAAGAGCTGGTAAATCATGCCGACTTTCTTTCTGAGTTTTCTGAGTTTGTGGGGGTTGTTGTATTCGACCTTTTCTCCGTTAAAAACTATCGAACCCTTCTCCGGGACAACGAATCCGTTAATGGATCTAATAAGGGTGGTTTTCCCGCACCCGCTGGCCCCGATGACCGCCAGGAATTCACCTTTGTCCACCCTCAGGGAAATGCCTTTCAGCACATGGTGATCGCCGAAGCTCTTGTGGACATCCTTTATCAGCAGCATCCTTTCCTTCCTCCGTTCCAAGCATCTCTGACAGCAGGAAAAGTGAAAAAGCGCGCCGGTTGTTTCCGTCGACGCGCTTCTGAACTCCAGGATCACAGTGTGTCAAGCATTTCCTTGATTTCCCTTATGATGCGATACTCCTCTTCGGACGTTTCCTTGAACCCTTTCCACAGGGACCCGTGTTTTTCAGCCAGGACCTCAGGCATATTGGTAAAGGCTTCCTTGATTTTTGCCACTATTTCGGGGGGGAGGTCCCTCCTGTAGGCAACGGGGCTCTCTGGAATCGGATCCGATGTCCATACGACCACCACATCCTCGTCGCTCGTGCGCCCGTCTTCCCGCATGCGGTGATAGGTCCCGTCCCAGCAGGCTGCGAAGTCTATAATCTTGTTCTTCACCACCAGTTGACCGGCGTCATGGCTGCCCACGAATCCAATCCTTTTGAACCAGTCCTTGGGATCGGCCCCGATTGAGTGCATGGCATGCCGGGGAACTGCAAACCCCGATGTTGAGGCAGGGTCGGTAAAAGTGAAAGTGAACTGCTTTTTGTAAGGCTCAAGTTTATTGAACACGGTTTTGAGGCCGTTGATCCCCGTCAGGGCATGATCCACACCGGTTTTTAAGCCTAGTTTTTCTGCGATCTCGGGCGTTGTGGTCAAATAGGACTGATATGAGGTGGTGCCGTCCTTTTTGATGGACACCACCAGAGGTACGGCGTCGGCCCTCTCGGCGGCCAGCACGTAGGAGAACGGGCCGAAGAGCGCCAGATGCACTTTTCCGCCTCGCATGGCTTCAACAACTGCTGTGTAATCGCTGGCCGCAAATGTTTCGACGGGCCGGCCCGTGTACTGGCTGATGAACGCCTCGATTTCCTTTTGTTTGGCGAGCGCCTCACGGGGATCCTCGGCAGGTACGATTCCCATGATGATCTTGTCCGTTGATGCCAGGGTCCCCAGGCGGGGCTTTGCCTGTGCCGATGAGTTAACAGCCATTACCCCTATGACCAGACAACACAGAACCATTGCAAACTTTTTCATCTTAATCTCCTTAACCAATTGATTGAATGTCAGATAAACGTTGCTCTAATGGACAGGCGATTTGTTCGATAGACCCAAAAGACGATTCGTCTGCCCGGTTCAATGTGCATTCATTGATCAGGCGAACTATGGGTTGCTGCGGCCTCACCTCCTTTCTCCATAAAGCCGTGCTCGTGAGGGAAACGAGGAGAGAATGCCTCTGAATAATTAGGGCCTGATGAGGGCTAAATTATTATTGTGTTAGCAAGCAGTAGTTTTCAGCGAGGGACACACACTAAGGCTTTTTGAATAATTAAGCTGTGTTTCCAACCTGTTAAACAACATCGGTAATCGGAAATCCGCCACAGACTGCTACCATTTAGGGTGCGGTGAATAGCACCCATAATCACCGCACATTTTGCAGTGAAAAGAAAAGGTTCATGTCGAAGCCCCGGACGCCGGCCGGCTGGAAAAAGAAATGCAGGCTTTTTTGGAATGGTTTGATAACGACCATGAGACCGCCCAGTTCTGAAAGCAGGCATTCCCCATTTATGGTTTGTTACTATCCACCATTTTGAAGATGATTTTAAGGGGCATATGAATACCTCCAAATACGCCAAGTTGGCCAAGTGCTCAAACGACAAAGCGCTGAGAGATATTCAGGATTTGAAAGATAGAGGAATATTCATTCAGAACCCCGGCGGCGGAAGAAGCACCAGCTAGTGCCCATCCAGAAACGCTTTTCGGGCACTGGCAAGTTTCCAATCCAGAAATGAGATATTTTTCGCAAGATCAAGGAAATCAAGGGATTACGC